>NZ_RZPQ01000539.1:0-4116 GCF_003999135.1 Mesorhizobium sp. M7A.F.Ca.CA.004.06.1.1
CCCTTTTTCGTCGGCTTACTTCACCACCGCTTCGATCCAGACGGCGATCCTTTGCGCCAGAAACGCCGTGGTCGATGGCGACAGCGCGTCGCCGGCAATGACGTGACTGTCCGGGTCGCCGGTGTCATCGACCGGAACCAGTTCATGCGGCGCGCCCCAGCGCCCGGCAATCTCGCGGGTGCGGTCGGCCCGCACCACTTTGTCCGAATCAGAAAAGATGAACAAAGCAGGGATGGTCGCCTTCTCCACCGGCGCGCCATAGGCAAGCTCGGTCAGCGCCTGCATCGGCAAGGTTGCTTCGATCGGATAGCGGGTGGTCCAGAATTCTTCATTCAGCGCGTTGCGCGGCACGAAGCTGTGTTCCTTGCCGGCGACCAGCCTGGCAATTTGTTTGCCCCACGGCATGGTCAGGATCTCGGCGCCCGAAGCCTTGACGCCGAAGTTCGGGGAGATGAACGCAATCGCCGCCACCTCGTCCGATGCACCGGGCTGCGTTGCCGCCCAGACCGCCAGCGAGCCGCCGGTCGACGTCGAGATGACGATCACCTTGTCGCCGATCGCCCGGCCGATGGCGAGCGCTTCCTCATAGTCGTTGATCCAGGCGTTGATGCTGCCTTGCGTCATCGCCGCGCCATCCTGCCCGTGACCGGTGAGCCGGGTGTAGAAGAGATTGGCATCAAGCTGTTCCGCCACTTCGTCGGGCAGCGGGCGGACCTCGCCCTTCGATGCGGAAAAGCCGTGGATGTAGACGATCGACAGCGGCGTCCTGGCATGCACCAACGGATCGGCCCAGACGATCTCTTTTTCCAGCCCGTCACGGATTCCGGGGATGGCGGCTTCCGCCTTTGCCACATAGGCCTGCGGATCGTCAGCGATGAGCGAGGGATCGAAACGGATCGTGGTGTCGACGCGAACGCGCGGGCCGAGCACGAAGGCCAGTGCGAGAATGGCGATCAGGCCCAGCACAGCAAGCACGATCCGTCGCCCCATCGCAGACTCCACGCAGCACTTGTCTCAACCATGACCCAGGCGGCCCGAAACGGTGGGCCTGCCAATTTCGCCGGCGTCCTATTCGATCGGGGGTTTGCGGTCGTAATGCAGCGGCCGCGCCTTCCAACTGGTCATCAGGCTGATAAACCCTCTGCACAGCGGCCTCGGCAGCAGGCCGAGCAGTTTCAGGGGCCAGCTGGTCCGGCGCGGGAAATGGACTTCGAAGCCGCCCGACTTGATGCCCCGCGCCATGCGGCGCGATGCGCGGCTGACCGGCATCAGTCCCGGCATAGGCAGCATGTTCTTCTCGGTCAGCGGGGTGTCGATGAAGCCGGGATTGAACACCTGGATACGCACGTTCATCTTGTCGAAATCATACTTCAGCGACTCGGCCAGGATGTTGATGGCCGCCTTGGTGCCGCCATAGGCGGCCGTTGTCGGCCAGCCGAAATAGGATGTCACCGAGCCGACCAGCACGACATGGCCGCGCGCCCGCACACGCATGCGTTCGACCGCGGGCACGAGGCCGTTGATGATGCCGAAATAATTGACCTCGAAGGACCGGCGAAAGTCGTTGACGACAAGATTCTCCCCCGGCGTCGAAATGTAGTTCCCTGCATTGAAGATGGCGAGCACGATGGGACCGAGCTCCTTCTCGATCGCGGCGACGGTTCTTGCCATGCGCGGCTCGTCGGTGACATCGCAGGGAAAGGCCGTGACACTGCCCGGCATCTGCGCGGTCTCGACGACAAGCGTGTCGATCGGATCGTCGTCAAGCGCCGTCACCGCGACGGCATAGCCCTGGGAAGCAAGATCCCTGGCCAGCGCACGGCCGATGCCGCTTGAGCCGCCCGTGATCCAGGCGACGCCGTGCTTCGGGTTAGCCCGGTAGAGTGTCATGCTGCGCCCTGTCGACTTGTTGGTGCTTTGCTCTAGAGCGGTTCACCGTTTCACGGAAACGGCGAACTGCTCTATCTCCTTGTTTCTACGCAATTCCGGACGGAAAACCGTTTCACACTTTTCCTGGAATTGCTCTAGCGGTGAAGAAATCGAATGAAAAGCCGCTTTTCAACGTCAGCCGGAAATGAACAGTGGCGCAAGAGGCCAGCCTCGGGAAGCGTCGACGCAACAACAGCACTGCAAATGCGACTGGACCAGACAAATTCTTGCCTTGAAACCGCAGCTTCGGGTTTCTAGGGTTTCGGCGCACCTACACAAGGAATCCTGAATGCCCCGTTCTGTGATCGACGCGATCGGCAACACGCCTCTGATCCGCCTCAACAAAGCTTCGGAACAAACCGGTTGCGAGATCCTGGGCAAGGCCGAATTCATGAATCCCGGCCAGTCGGTCAAGGATCGTGCGGGCCTGTTCATCATCCGCGACGCCGAGAAGCGCGGGCTGCTGAAGCCCGGCGGCGTGATCGTCGAGGGAACGGCGGGCAATACCGGCATCGGGCTGACGCTGGTCGCCAAGGCGCTCGGCTACCGGACCGTCATCGTCATTCCCGATACGCAGAGCCAGGAAAAGAAGGACACGATCAAGCTGCTCGGCGCTGAGCTGATCGAGGTGCCGGCCGTGCCCTACAGGAATCCCAACAACTACGTGAAACTGTCGGGGCGGCTGGCCGAGCAACTGGCAAAGACAGAACCGAACGGCGCCATCTGGGCCAACCAGTTCGACAATGTCGCCAACCGTGACGGCCATATCCGCACCACCGCGGAGGAGATCTGGAACCAGACCGGCGGCAAGGTCGACGGTTTCGTGTCGGCGGTCGGTTCTGGCGGCACGCTGGCCGGCGTCGCCTCCGGACTGAAGGCCAAAAGCCGGGATGTGAAGATCGCGCTCGCCGATCCGCTGGGGGCCGCGCTCTATTCTTTCTACACCAGCGGCGAGCTGAAGTCCGAAGGCAGCTCGATCACCGAAGGCATCGGGCAGGGGCGCATCACCGCCAATCTCGAAGGGTTCACGCCGGATTTTTCATTCCAGATCCCCGATGAGGATGCGCTGCCGATCGTCTTCGACCTGATCCAGGAAGAGGGCCTTTGCGTCGGCGGCTCGACCGGCATCAACATAGCCGGCGCGATCCGTCTGGGCAGGGAATTAGGTCCCGGCCACACCATCGTGACCATTCTTTGTGATTATGGCACGCGCTATCAATCAAAACTGTTCAACCCGGAATTCCTGCGCGAAAAGCAGCTGCCGGTGCCAGGCTGGATGGAACTGAAGAGCACAATTCCGGTGCCGTTCGAAAAGGTCGCGTGATGGCAAACAGGACGGACGCCCTGTTTCGCGACGATGCCTATCTGCGGACGGCGGACGCAACGGTCGTTGCCGTCAACGATCGCGGCGGTATCATCCTCGACCGGACCATCTTCTACGCCACTTCAGGCGGCCAACCGGGCGATACCGGGTATCTCGAACGCGGCGACGGCAGCCGTATCGTCATTGCCGCCACCCTCACCGGTGAGACCAAGGACGAGATCATACACGTGCCGGCGCCGGAGCAGGCGGTTCCGCAGCCAGGCGAGGCGCTGAGGCTGGCGATCGACTGGGAGCGGCGGCATCTCCTGATGCGCATGCACGCGGCTTGCCATCTGCTCACCGTCGTCTGCCCGTTCCCGATCACCGGTGCCTCGGTTTCCGAGGACGACAGCCGTGTCGACTTCGACGCTCCGGATGCCGGCTTCACCAAGGAGGACGTCACCGCCGGGCTGATGGACCTGGTGCGGGCCGATCATCCGATCTTTGTCAGGCTGATCAGTGACGAAGACCTGGCCGCCAATCCCGGCCTGGTGAAATCCAAGAACGTTCGGCCGCCGGTGGGCACAGGCAAGATCCGCCTGGTTTGTATCGGCGACAACGCTTCGGTGGACAGCCAGCCCTGCGGCGGCACCCATGTGAAAAGCACCGCCGAAGTCGGCGAAATCCACATCGGCAAGATCGAGAAGAAGGGCCGCGAGAACCGGCGCTTCCGCATCCGCTTTGGGCCGATGCCGGCAAACTGAACAGGACAGTGATCGCCAAAAAGCGAGCAGGAGAACAAAATGGCCGAGGACAGCCCCTTCACCGTCGACGCAGACTGGCTGCAGCAACGTCTCGGCGAGCCGGGCCTGACGATCATCGAC
>NZ_RZPQ01000053.1:0-16215 GCF_003999135.1 Mesorhizobium sp. M7A.F.Ca.CA.004.06.1.1
ACCTATCTGTTCGCCGGCGAGTACTTTACCGAAGAGGTGCGCCGCCAGATCATCGCCCGCTACGGCGAGAACGCGCTTTACGAAGGCGGCCTCTCCGTCCGCACCACGCTCGATCCGAAGATACAGCTCATTGCCCGCAAATCGATGCAGAACGGGTTGATGAAATACGACACGCTGCGCGGTTATCGCGGGCCGGTAACATCGATCGACGTGTCGGGCGACTGGGGCGTGCCGCTTGGCGCCGTCAAGGGGCTGGAGGATGTTCCCGAATGGTCGCTCGCCGTCGTGCTCGACAGTTCGGCGACCGGGCTGTCGATCGGCCTGCAGCCCGCACGGCAGGCGTCGGGCGAGATCGTCAAGGAGCGCGTCGAAGGCACCGTCAGCAAGGAGGACATGGGTTTTGCCATGCGCCATGTGGTTGCCGGCAAGACCGTCAAGGCCAAGTCGCCGGCGGAGGTGCTGAAGCCGGGCGACGTCATCGATGCCGACACGGCCGAGCTGGTTGCTACCGAATTCGGCCACACGGTCCGCCGCGTCGCCGAGTCCGACATCGAGGAAGGCCTGTTCAACATCGCCGACAATGCCGAGGACCTGGTTTCGCGTCCGCCGGTCGTGACGATCATGGGTCACGTCGATCATGGCAAGACCTCGCTGCTCGACGCGATCCGCAACGCCAATGTCGTCTCCGGCGAAGCCGGCGGCATCACCCAGCATATCGGCGCCTACCAGGTCGAGAAGAACGGTCACAAGATCACCTTCATCGACACGCCCGGCCACGCCGCCTTCACGGCGATGCGTGCTCGTGGCGCCCAGGCGACCGACATTGCCATCCTGGTGGTTGCCGCCGACGACAGCGTCATGCCGCAGACGATCGAATCGATCAGCCATGCCAAGGCGGCCGGCGTTCCGATCATCGTGGCGATCAACAAGATCGACAAGCATGATGCCGATCCGCAGAAAGTGCGCTCCGAACTGCTGCGCCACGAGGTTTTCGTCGAATCCATGGGCGGTGAAGTTCTGGACGTCGAAGTGTCGGCGACCAAGGGCACCAATCTCGACAAGCTGCTCGAGGCGATCCTGCTGCAGGCCGAAATTCTCGACCTGAAGGCCAATCCGGATCGTACCGCCGAGGGTGTCGTCATCGAAGCCCAGCTCGACAAGGGCCGTGGCCCCGTCGCGACCGTGCTGGTGCAGACCGGCACGCTGATGCCGGGCGACATCCTTGTTGCCGGCAACGAATGGGGCCGGGTGCGTGCGCTGGTCAACGATCGTGGCGTGCAGATCAAGGAAGCGCCGCCGGCGATGCCGGTGGAAGTGCTTGGCTTGCAGGGCACACCGCAGGCCGGCGATCGCTTCGCCGTGGTCAACAACGAGGCCCGTGCCCGCGAGATCACCGAATACCGCCAGCGGCTGGCGCGCGAGAAGGCGGTTGCCAAGCATGCCGGCCAGCGCGGTTCGCTTGAGCAGATGATGTCGCAATTGCAGACAAGCGGGCTGAAGGAATTCCCGCTGGTCATCAAGGGCGACGTGCAGGGCTCGATCGAGGCGATCAACGCCGCACTCGACAAACTCGGCACCGACGAAGTGCGTGCGCGCATCGTCCATGCCGGCGCCGGCGCCATCACCGAAAGCGACGTGTCGCTGGCGGAGACTTCGGGTGCCGCGATCATCGGCTTCAACGTCCGCGCCAACGTCCAGGCGCGTGCCGCCGCAGCGGCGGCTGGCATCGAGATCCGCTACTACTCGATCATCTACAACCTCGTGGATGACGTGAAGGCGGCTCTGTCGGGCCTGCTGTCGCCGGAGCGTCGCGAGACCTTCATCGGCAACGCGCAGATCCTCGAGATCTTCGACATCACCAAGGTCGGCAAGATCGCCGGCTGCCGTGTCACCGAAGGCAAGGTCGAGCGTGGCGCGGGTGTGCGCCTGATCCGTGACAACGTCGTCATCCACGAAGGGACGCTGAAGACCCTGAAGCGCTTCAAGGACGAAGTTTCGGAAGTCCCCGGCGGCCAGGAGTGCGGCATGGCCTTCCAGAATTACGAAGACATGCGCGTCGGCGACGTCATCGAGTGCTTCCGCGTCGAGATGGTGACCCGGACACTCTGAGTTCGAGTGACTTGTCCATACCGGGCGGTGGCCGAAAGGCCGCCGCCCGAGGTCTATTGAGAACGACCCATATGAGACATGCGGCACGGTCCCATCCCGCGCCTCACGCTTCAGGATAGAGAAAAATGCCCCGTCCAACCACATCCAGCCCATCCCAGCGCATGCTGCGCGTCGCCGAACAGGTGCGCCATGCGCTGTCCGAAACCCTGCAGCGCGGCGAGATCATCGATCCGCTGATCGAGAACACCGTGGTGTCGGTCTCGGAAGTGCGCATGTCGCCCGATTTGAAGGTCGCTACCGCTTTCGTTTCGCCACTCGGCGCCAAGGATACCGATGCGGTGGTCGAGGCGCTGAACAAGCATGCGAAATTCATCCGTGGCCGTGTCTCCGGCGCGCTGCGGCAGATGAAATTCATGCCGGAGTTTCGCTTCAAGCTCGACACCTCCTTCGACAATTTCGCCAGGATCAACGACCTCTTGAAATCGCCGGAAGTGGCGCGCGATCTGGGTCCTGAGGACCAGCAAAACGCGGACCAGGACAAAGACGACAACAAGGACACCGAATAGTGGCGCGCCGCGGCAAGAAGAAGGGCCGGCCGATCTCGGGCTGGCTGATCCTGGACAAGCCGGTCGGCATGGGCTCGACCGAAGCCGTCTCCAAGATCAAATGGCTGTTCCAGGCGGAAAAAGCCGGCCATGCCGGCACGCTCGATCCGCTGGCGTCCGGCATGCTGCCGATCGCGCTTGGCGAGGCCACCAAGACCGTTCCCTACGTGCAGGACGGCGCCAAGATCTATCGCTTCACCGTCGCATGGGGGCAGGAGCGCTCCACCGATGACCTCGAAGGTCCGGTGTCGAAGGAGTCCGATCTGCGTCCGTCGGAAGCCGAGGTGCTCGCCCTGCTGCCGAAATACACCGGCGTCATCATGCAGACGCCGCCGCAATTCTCGGCCATCAAGATCGCCGGCGAGCGCGCCTATGATCTGGCCCGCGACGGTGCGACGGTCGACATACCCGCGCGAGAGATCGAGATCGGCCGTCTGGACGTTGTCGAGCATGGCGCCGACCATACTGTTTTCGAGGTCGAGTGCGGCAAGGGCACCTATGTGCGTTCGCTGGCCCGCGACATGGGCCGCGACATGGGCTGTTTCGGCCATATCAGCGAATTGCGCCGGGTCGAGGTCGAACCGTTCACCTCGGAGGACTTCGTTACCATCGCCGAGTTGGAAGCTGCCCGTTTCGGCGTGGTGGAGGGAAACGCGGACGCGACTGATATCGCCGACGCTACGGTAGCCGCCGACACGGCAGAGGCTGCCGACAAGGTGGAAGTGCCAATCGACTTCGATGCCATCGATGCGCTCCTGGTCGACACATCGGCTGCCCTCGATTGCCTGCCGCAGATCGCCATCAGCGACGATGCGGCGACCAAGATCCGCCTTGGCAACCCAGTCATCATCCGCAGCCGCGATGCACCGGTGGAAGCCGAGGAAGCCTGCGCCACGGCGCGCGGCAAGCTGGTCGCCATCGGTGCCATCGAGCAAGGCATGTTCAAGCCCAAGCGGGTCTTTGCCGGGTGACGGCTCTCGTCTAACTTCAGTTCGACTCTACGTTCGAGGGGCACATGGCAAAGGCCGAAGCGGTGAACAAACGGGCGCCGGTGAAAACGCGCCGGCCGCCGGTCGGTGCGTCGCCTGGCACGCTGATCGCCGACCCCTCGGCGCGTCGCAGCGAACTCAGGCTGACGCTGATCTCGCCCGAAAAATTCAAGACCATCGAAAATGCCAGCATCGACGACCTCAACACCCATTGCGACAAATGGCCGGTCCTCTGGCTCGACTGCACCGGCCTCGCCAACATCCCGCTGATCGAGGAGATCGGCCGCATTTTCAGCCTGCATCCGCTGGCGCTGGAGGACGTCGTCAACACCGGCCAGCGGCCGAAGGTCGACTTCTTCGAGGACCATGCCTTCGTCGTCGTCAGGATGATCGACGACGTCACCTCGCATCGCTATGAGCAGATCGCCGTCTTCTTCGGCAGCAACTTCGTCGTTACCTTCCAGGAGCGGGAAGGCGATCCGTTCGATCCGGTGCGCAAGCGCATCGAAAGTTCGGCGCCCAACCGGCTGCGCGCCCGCGGCGCCGATTACCTCGCCTATGCGCTGATCGATGCCATCGTCGACAGCTATTTTCCGCCGATCGAGGCCGCCGGCGACACGGTCGACAGCATCGAGGACGAGATGCTGCATTCGCCGCACAAGCATCAGATGCGGCAACTGCATGAATTGCGGCGCGACGCCAACGTGCTGAAAGGCGTGCTTTGGCCAATGCGCGATGCGCTGGCGACGCTGATCCGCAACGATGTGCCCTATGTGAAGGCCGAGACCAAGATCTTCCTCAACGACACGCTCGACCATGCGCTGCGGCTGATCGAACTGGTCGAAACCCAGCGCGACATGCTGACCGGCCTGATCGAAATGCACCTGTCGCTGAGCCAGGCGCGCACCAACGACGTCATCAGCTATCTCACCATCGTATCGGTCATCTTCATGCCGCTCACCTTCCTGGTCGGCATCTGGGGCATGAATTTCGACCCGGAGTCTTCGCCCTGGAACATGCCGGAACTGAAGGCCTATTATGGCTATCCCTTGTCGCTGCTGTTCATGGCGCTTGTCGCGTTCGGGCTGATCGCCTTCTTCAAATGGAAGAAATGGCTTTGACAAGGATAAACCTGCCATTTTGGGCCTGAAAAGCCGGCTGGTGAATTGGGCTGGTGTTTTCCGGGGAATTGCACTATATGCGCCGCAGCATAGCGCTGTGACGCTTTGCTTGCACCGGCCCCTGCTGGACGACATCCCGGCTGAGGGCGACCCGTTTCCTCAAACAGATAAGGAAAAACACGATGTCGATTACTGCCGAGCGCAAACAGGAATTGATGGGTGAATTCGCAACCGCCAAGGGCGATACCGGGTCTCCGGAAGTCCAGGTGGCCATCCTTTCCGAGCGCATCAAGAACCTGACCGACCATTTCAAGGACCACAAGAAGGATAACCATTCCCGCCGTGGTCTGCTTGCTCTCGTCTCCCAGCGCCGCAGCCTGCTTGATTATCTCAAGCGCAAGGACGACGCGCGCTACCAGACGCTGATCGAGAAGCTCGGTCTGCGTCGTTGACGAATTGACCGGCGGGCTTTCGAAGGAGAGCCCGCCGGTCGCGCATTCTGCCAGTCGTATCGACTGGCCAGACCCGGTTTCGATCGTGCAGAGGGCACTCGAAACCGCCCATGGACGGTCATGGGGCAGGATTGCAGGACGCTCGCGCGCGCTCGCCGCGCCGAAATTACCCGAGCTTCCCGTTGTCTTGCCCGTGGCTGCCCGAGAAAGGAAGCCAGGGAAAGGGCATCCGCGCACCGTGAAACGGCGCGGCCCTTTCCTCATATTAAGGACAAGACATGTTCAATCACCACAAAGTGGAAATCGAATGGGGCGGCCGTCCGCTCATCCTCGAAACCGGCAAGATCGCACGCCAGGCTGACGGCGCGGTGCTCGCCACCTACGGCGAGACCAAGGTTCTCGCCACCGTTGTTTCGATGAAGGAGCCGAAGCCCGGCCTCGATTTCTTCCCGCTGACCGTCAACTACCAGGAAAAGACTTACGCCGCCGGCAAGATCCCGGGTGGCTATTTCAAGCGTGAAGGCCGTCCGAGCGAGAAGGAAACGCTGGTTTCCCGCCTCATCGACCGCCCGATCCGCCCGCTCTTCGCCTCCGGCTACAAGAACGACACGCAGATCGTCGTCACCGTCGTCCAACATGACCTCGAGAACGATCCCGACATCCTGTCGATCGTGGCCACCTCGGCTGCCCTGACGCTCTCGGGCGTGCCCTTCATGGGCCCGATCGGCGGCGCCCGCGTTGGCTATATCAACGGCGAATACGTGCTCAACCCGCATGTCGACGAGATGCAGGAATCGAAGCTCGACCTGATCGTCGCCGGCACCACCGACGCCGTGCTGATGGTTGAGTCCGAGGCCAAGGAATTGGGCGAAGAGCTGATGCTCGGCGCCGTCATGTTCGGCCACAAGGGTTTCCAGCCGGTCATCGACGCCATCATCAAGCTGGCCGAAGTCGCCGCCAAGGAGCCGCGCGACTTCACCGCGCCGGACTATTCCGCGCTTGAAGCCGAGATGCTGAAGATCGTCGGCGACGAACTCAGCAATGCCTACAAGAACGTCGACAAGCAGAAGCGCTACGCCGCCGTCGACGCCGTCAAGGCGAAGGTCAAGGCAGCGTTCGCCCCGGTCGAAGGCGAAGATGCCAAGTACACCTCCGAGCAGATCGGTTCGGTTTTCAAGGAACTCCAGGCCAAGGTCGTGCGCTGGAACATTCTCGACACCGGCTCGCGCATCGATGGCCGTGACCTGAAGACAGTCCGCAAGATCGTCTCTGAAGTCGGCGTCCTGCCACGCACCCACGGTTCGGCGCTGTTCACCCGCGGCGAGACCCAGGCGCTGGTCGTTGCAACGCTCGGCACCGGCGAGGACGAGCAGTATGTCGATTCCCTGACCGGCATGTACAAGGAGAAGTTCCTCCTTCACTACAACTTCCCTCCCTACTCGGTCGGCGAGACCGGCCGCATGGGTTCGCCGGGTCGCCGCGAAATCGGCCACGGCAAGCTTGCCTGGCGCGCCATTCGCCCGATGCTGCCGAGTGCCGACCAGTTCCCCTACACGCTGCGCGTCGTCTCGGAGATCACCGAGTCCAACGGTTCGTCGTCGATGGCCACCGTCTGCGGCACCTCTCTGGCGCTGATGGATGCCGGCGTGCCGCTGGCCAAGCCCGTCGCCGGTATTGCCATGGGCCTGATCAAGGAGGGCGAGCGTTTCGCCGTTCTGTCCGACATCCTTGGTGATGAGGATCACCTCGGCGATATGGACTTCAAGGTCGCCGGCACCGCCAACGGCATCACCTCGTTGCAGATGGATATCAAGATCGAAGGCATCACCGAGGAGATCATGAAGATCGCGCTGGACCAGGCCAAGGATGGCCGCCAGCACATCCTCGGCGAGATGGCGCATGCTCTGACCGGCGCGCGTTCGGAACTCGGTGAGTTCGCACCGCGCATCGAAGTGATGCACATCCCGACCGACAAGATCCGTGACGTGATCGGCTCGGGCGGCAAGGTGATCCGCGAGATCGTCGAAAAGACCGGCGCCAAGATCAACATCGAGGACGACGGCACGGTCAAGATCGCTTCGTCCAACGCCAAGGAGATCGAGGCGGCGAAGAAGTGGATCCACACCATCGTCGCCGAGCCGGAAGTCGGCGAGATCTACGAAGGTACGGTCGTCAAGACCGCGGATTTCGGCGCTTTCGTCAACTTCTTCGGTCCGCGTGACGGCCTCGTCCACATCTCGCAGCTTGCCAACGACCGGGTCGCCAAGACCTCGGACGTGGTCAAGGAAGGCGACAAGGTCTGGGTCAAGCTGATGGGCTTCGACGAGCGCGGCAAGGTCCGCCTGTCGATGAAGGTCGTTGACCAGGCCACCGGCAAGGAACTCGCCCGCGACAAGAAGAGCGAAGGCGAAGAAAACGCCGCCTGAACGTCTTGAGTTCATGAATTGAAGCGGGCGCGGCTTATGTCGCGCCCGTTTTCATTTCAGCCCCGGTTTTCACTTTCAAATAGCCCAGACAAGTCGAGATCGAACGATGTCCGCCGAGCCGTTGAAGACGCTTTTCCATCCCTTCGAGGCCGAGGCTGTTGCTTTGCCGGGAAAGGGCGAGCGCGTGCTGTTTCTCGGCGCTGAGCCGGGTTTTCGCCTGCCTGAAGGCTTCGAGGCGACGCTTCACCTCGTGCAGGGCTTCCGGCCGCATTTTAGCGCGCTGCAGGCGTCTGGCTGCGCCGTCACCGCGCAAGTGGAAGGCGATGGCTTCGATATGGCACTTGTGCTTGCCGGCCGGCATCGGGGTCTGAACGAAGTGCGCCTCGCGGAGGCGCTTGAGCGTGTGGCGCCGGGCGGCTTGGTCGTCGTTGGCGGCGGCAAGGACGATGGCATTGCCAGCCTGCGCAAGCGGGTCGGCGAACTTGTCCCCCTCGAGGGCCATCTGCCGAAATATCACGGCATCGCCTTCTGGTTACGCCGTCCCGCCGACCTCGCCGCCGCGGAGGAACTGCGCGCCGCCAATCCCGCTCTGCTGGTTGAAAACCGGTTCCGCACCGCGCCCGGCATGTTTTCCTTCGACCGGATCGATACCGGCTCGAAATTGCTGGTCGAGAACCTGCCCAATGATCTGCGTGGCAACATTGCCGATTTCTGCGCCGGCTGGGGGTATCTGGCTGCCGAGATCGCCGTCCGCTCACCCGGCATTTCAGCGCTCGACCTCTATGAGGCCGATTTCGCCTCGCTCGAAGCCGCAAAGCTCCATCTGGCAGGGGTCGGCCAGTCGATCGCCAGGAATTTCTTCTGGATCGATCTGCTGAAGGAACCGGTCGAGAAGCGCTACGACGCGATCGCCATGAACCCGCCCTTTCACCGCAGCCGGGCGGCCGAGCCGGAGATCGGCGCCGGCATGATCCGCGCGGCGGCCAAGGCCTTGAAACCAGGTGGTCGGCTGTTCATGGTCGCCAACCGCCAGCTTCCCTATGAGCCGATCCTGGCGGCCGCTTTTTCGAGCCATGCCGAACTCGCCCGCGACGGCATGTTCAAGGTGCTTGTCGCTCGTCGTTGATACAATGCACCGCGTTCAATGCAGATTGGCGACGCGTCGGACCTCATCGGTGACATGCACGTCGCCGACCCTGATCTTGAGGGGGGCCGGCCTGCCGTACAGGTAGCCTTGCACCACCTCGCAGCCGGCTGCCCTGAGCAGCGTCGCCTGGCTTTCGGTCTCGACGCCTTCGGCAATGATGCTGACGCCGAGCGCGCGCGAAAGCCCGACGATCGTCGAGACGACCGCGCCGGAGCTGGAGTCGGTGTCGAGGCGGCTGACGAAGGACCGGTCGATCTTCAGCTTGCCGAATGAGAAATCGATCAAATAGCTCAAATTGGAATAGCCGGTACCGAAATCGTCGACGGCGACCGAGATGCCCATATCCGCAAGCTCCTTCAGGATGGCGGCGGCGCGGTCGCGGTCCTGCATCATCGCCGTCTCGGTCACTTCCAGCTCCAGCCGCGACGGCTTGATGCCGGTGCTCGTCATGGCGTCGTGCACGATGCCGACGAAGTCCTTGGTCATGAACTGGACGGGCGAGATGTTGACGGCGACGAAGCAATCGTCGGGCAGATGCCGGGCGTCGCTGCAGGCTTTGCGCAGCACCCATTCGCCGATCGGGCCGATCATGCCGGTTTCCTCGGCGATCGGAATGAACTCCATAGGCGGGATCATGCCGCGTTCCGGATGCCGCCAGCGGATAAGCGCTTCATACCCGACGATGCGGCCGGTCGGGAGATCGAGCTGCGGCTGGTAATGAAGGTCGAAGTCACCACGTTCGAAGGCTATGTGCAGTTCGGATTCGATCCATTGGCGATGGTCGGCGACCCTGCCCATTTCGGCATGGAAGACCGACCAGTTGCCGACGCCGCTGGCGCGCGCGTTCTGCAGCGCCAGATTAGAGCGGCGCAGGATGAGGACCGGATCGACGCCGTCCTTTGGCATCGCCACGATGCCGACCGACAGGCTGACCGATTGCAGGTGCGTACCGAGATCATAGGGCTCCATCATCTCGTCGATGAGCCTCTCTATGGTGCTTTCCAAGGACCCCGAGACTTGATTGTCGGGCAGCAGGATCGCGAATTCACCGGCGCCGATGCGTCCGATCAGCGCGCGCGGTGGCACGCACGTCTTCAAGCGCTTGGTGAAGGCGCGGATCAACTCGTCGCCCTGGCTGTAGCCGATGGCGTCATTGATCTGCTTGAAGCGGTCGATGTCGATATCGATGAGGAACATCGGCTCGCCGGTCCGGCTGGTCGCGCATGCCGCCTCGGCAATCTTGCCGACCATCGCCGGGCGTGCCACCAGGCCGGTCAGCTTGTCGAAATGGGTTTCCGTGAAGACGAAATCCGCTGATTCATCGACGCCGGCGAAGAAGGACATCGCGGCGACCGACGCCGCCAGTGCGCAAAGAGCGGCCATCACCGAGACCATCATGTCCGCGGAGATGCCGGCAAAACCATCGCCGAGACCGAGCTTCAGGCCCCAGAGCCCGAGGACGAAACTGCCGAGACCCGAACTCGCTATGGTGAGCAGTCGGAACACCGGTGTTCGCTTCGGGTGGCTGACGGCGAGCATTGAAAGTTCCCCTGAGTACGGGGCTTTCTAGCGGATATCTCCTTAAAATGAGTTTCCGCGAATGAATCCAATTTTATTGGACCGAAAGTATTTCTTGAGCGGATCAACGCGCCTGGCGCTGAAACGGATTCAACTGGCGCGCCTAAGCTTCGTGTCTTCAAATGTCGCCATTTTAAAACCGCCGCGCATCTTTGGGCGGCAGGCGTTAGTCTCGTGCGCCGTCGGTCTGCTTCAATTCGTCGAGCGTCGGCATGGAAACGATGTGATAGCCGGAATCGACATAGTGGATTTCGCCGGTAACCCCGGAAGACAGATCCGACAACAGATAAAGTGCCGAGCCACCGACCTCGTCGATGGTCACCGTGCGGCGCAGCGGCGAGTTTCGCTGCTGGTAGGAGAACATGTGGCGCGCATCGGAAATGCCGGCGCCGGCGAGCGTGCGCACCGGTCCAGCCGAAATGGCGTTCACCCTGATGGCGCGCGGACCGTAGTCGTTCGCAAGATACCGGACACTCGCCTCCAGCCCTGCCTTGGCGACGCCCATGACATTGTAGTTCGGCATGACGCGGACCGACCCCGCATAGGTCAGCGTGATCATCGATCCGCCGTCCTTCATCAAGGTGGCCGCATGGCGGGCGACCTCAGTGAAGGAGTAGCAGGAGATCACCATGGTGCGGACGAAATTGTCCCGGCTGGTGTCGGCGTAGAGGCCTTTCAGCTCGTTCTTGTCGGAAAAGCCAATGGCGTGGACGACGAAATCCAGCCCGCCCCATTCCTTGCCCAGAGTCTCGAACGTGGCCGCGACAGAGGCGCTGTCCTCGACGTCGCACGGCACGACCAGCGAGGCGCCGAGCTTGTCGGCCAGCGGCCTGACCCGGCGTCCGAAGGCATCACCCTGATAGGTGAAGGCGAGTTCCGCGCCATGTTCGGATAATTTCCGGGCGATGCCCCAGGCGATCGAATGATCGTTGGCGACACCCATGACAAGCCCGCGCTTGCCCTTCATCAATCCGTCCATGGCCGGCAAATCCTTATGCGGAATAGCGCTGGAAAACGAGCGTGGCGTTGGTGCCGCCGAAGCCGAACGAATTGGACAAGACAGTGTCGATCCTGGCGTCGTCGATGCGCTTTCGCACGATCGGCATGCCCTCGAATTCGGGGTCGAGGGTCTCGATATGGGCGCTTTCGCCGATGAAGCCGCCCTGCATCATCAGGATCGAATAGATGGATTCCTGCACGCCGGCCGCGCCCAGCGAATGGCCGGTCAGCGACTTCGTCGAGGTGATATACGGCATCTCTGGGCCGAACACCTCGCGGATCGCTCCCATTTCCTTGGAATCTCCCACCGGCGTCGAGGTACCATGGGTGTTGATGTAGTCGACCGGTGTGGAAACCGTGGCCAGCGCCTGGCGCATGCAGCGGACTGCGCCCTCGCCTGAAGGGGCAACCATGTCGTGACCATCCGACGTCGCGCCATAGCCAACGATCTCGGCATAGATTTTCGCGCCGCGCGCTTTGGCATGCTCAAGCTCTTCCAGCACCAGCACCCCGGCGCCGCCGGCGATGACGAAGCCGTCGCGATTGGCGTCATAGGCGCGGGAAGCGGTCGATGCGTTGTCGTTGAATTTCGACGACATGGCGCCCATGGCGTCGAACAGGTCCGACATCGTCCAGTCGAGATCCTCGTGGCCGCCGGCAAAGATGATGTCCTGCTTGCCCCACTGGATCAATTCATAGCCATTGCCGATGCAATGCGCCGAGGTCGAACAGGCCGACGAGATCGAGTAGTTGACGCCGTGGATCTTGAACCAGGTGGCAAGCGTCGCCGATGCGGTCGACGACATTGCCTTCGGCACCGCGAACGGACCGATGCGCTTGGGACTGCCGTTCTTCAGCGTCGTTTCGGCAGCTTCGACGATGGTGCGGGTGGATGGTCCGCCCGATCCCATGACGATGCCGGTGCGCTCATTGGTGATGTCGCTCTCGCCGAGGCCCGCATCCGCGATCGCCTGATCCATGGCGACATGGTTCCAGGCAGCCCCCTGGCTCAGGAAGCGCATCGCACGGCGGTCGATCATGGCCGATGGATCGAGCGTCGGCGCTCCCCAGACCTGGCAGCGGAAGCCGTGTTCGGCGAAGGAATCGGAGAAGCTGATGCCGGATCTGGCGTCATGCAGAGAGGTCTGCACCTCGTTGGCATTGTTGCCGATCGACGACACAATGCCGATGCCTGTGACTACGACACGTCTCATTCGCAACTCCTTCCAGGGGTGCTGGCCAGAGGGCTGGCCAGGGATGCCGGTCAGCCAACCGCCGACTGCTTGGACAGACCGACTTTCAAATCCGTTGCCGCGTATATGGGTTCGCCATCCGCCTTCAGCCAGCCATCGGCGATGCCGAGCACCAGCCGGCCCCGCATCACGCGCTTGAAGTCGATGCCATATTCGACCTTCTTCACCGAGGGCGTGACCATGCCCTTGAATTTCACTTCACCGGTCGACAGCGCCATCCCCTTGCCGGGTTCGCCCAGCCAGCCAAGATAGAAGCCCGTCAATTGCCACATGGCGTCGAGGCCGAGGCACCCCGGCATGATCGGATTGCCGATGAAATGGCAGGCAAAGAACCACAGGTCCGGCTTTATGTCGAACTCCGCGCGGATGAAACCCTTCTCGAAGGCGCCGCCCGTCTCGCTGATCTCGGTGATGCGGTCGAACATCAGCATCGGCGGATAGGGAAGCTGGGCGTTGCCCGGTCCGAACAGTTCGCCGCGGGCGCAGGCCAGCAATTCGTCGTACTCGTAGCTGGATTTACCCGCCATCAATCTCATCCCCATATCGTTCCGGGCTATCGGGTGCCCTTGTCGTTGGTTTCCTAACACAATCTGTTTCAGGCCGGAAACCGGCGTTTGCGCTTAGCCTGCTCGTCTGCCTGGGTCAATGCGCGCTATTGATCGCATTCGGACGACAGAATATATGTCCTGAGAGGTCCGGTTTCGGCAGACGTTCATTTTTTTGCCATTCTGGGCGTGTCTTGGGGCGGAACTGTGGGGTTCGACGAGAAGATGGACCTGGACGGCCGGAAGGAAAATGTCGCTGTGGACAAGCGGGTCCGTGAAGCTGGCCTGAGGCCGACGCGTCAGCGCATTGCGCTGGCCGATCTGCTTTTCGCCAAGGGCGACCGGCATCTGTCGGCCGAGGAACTGCACGAGGAGGCGGTTGCCGCCGGCGTGCCGGTGTCGCTGGCCACCGTCTACAATGCCCTTCACCAGTTTACCCAGGCGGGACTTTTGCGCATCCTCGCCGTGGAGGGCGCGAAAACCTATTTCGACACCAACACCTCCGACCACCACCATTTCTACATCGAAGGCGAAAACCGCATATTCGACATCGACAGTGGTCCGGTGACGGTCGCCAACCTGCCGGAGCCGCCGGAAGGGATGGAGATCGCCAATGTCGATATCGTGGTGAGGCTGCGCCCCAAACGCCGCGAATGACCGGCGAGGCCCCCTTACCGTGCCCGTGCTGTTGTTGCTCGGCGGGCACATGTGGGGCAATGCGGCCGCGATGGCGGTTGCGCTGATCTGGATCGCGCACATCGCCATCGACCGTGCGCTGGCCTATGGCCTGAAGCTGCCAACCGGCTTTCAGGACACCCATCTCGGCCGTATCGGGCGCTAGGCTGACCTGAATTTCAACACACCCAAACCGGGCCGTGAAGGATCGGGGTTAAGATTCTGGGTCAAGAATCAGTCCTTGACCCGTTCGCCGGGATAGGCGCCCCAGACGATCGACTGGGCAAGCCAGCCTGTGTGGCCATCGAATGTCATTTCGCACCACTGGCCGTCGCAGGATTTGATCGTGCCCATGACGCCCGGCTCGACCATCGCGACCACCCTTGCGTCCTTGTTGGGGCTGTTGAGAAGGTTGATCTGGGCACCCTTGCCGCGCTGCCACGGAGCAACGATTGCCGTGCGCCGGCCGGACAGCAGCGACTGGTTGATCCAGCCTTCCGAACCATCGGCATCGCGCACGCGGCGCCATGTGTCGAATTCCTGGATGATCTCCATCGGCAGGCCGGCCTTCATATACATCCAGTCGACCGAGTAGTTGGCCCCGGGACCGACGCGCGAGTTGACGCGGCCGGATTTCAGGCTGACGAAGCGCGGCAGCGGCAGGCCACTCGGACCAAGCGTGACGACGCCCTGGGCAGGTGCAGCGGCACTCTGCGCCACGGCAAGCGGAGAATAAAGCAGAGCGCCGAGAAATGCTGCGCTGAGGGTCAGGCGAAGCGACGCGAAACCAGACACTTTCATTCCTTTCGGCGCTTGCCCATCGGCCTCGGCGCCCCTTTTTCTTTGTCTTCGGCGGCACCGCTTGTTACAGGGAGTAATCGGCACCGCGACCGGCTTTCAGTTTCGCCGGTCTTGGTTAAAGAGGTCTCAACGAGATCGGGTTAGAAGCAATTCCAGCAAAAGTGTGATGCGGTTTTGCGTTCGGAATTGCGGCAAGTACTCGGGAGGGAAACAATGGCAGGCAAAAAGAAGCCTCTCGTCGTCATCACGCGAAAGCTGCCCGACCCGGTCGAGACCCGCATGCGCGAGTTGTTCGACGCAAGGCTGAATGTCGAGGACCGGCCGATGACGCAGCCGGAACTGGTCGCGGCAGTCAAGGAGGCCGACGTGCTGGTGCCGACGGTAACCGACCAGATCGACGCCGCACTGATCGCCCAGGCCGGCGACAACCTCAAGCTGATCGCCAACTTCGGCAATGGCGTCGACAAGATCGATGTCGCGGCCGCGGCCAAGAGGGGCATCACCGTCACCAACACGCCGAATGTCCTGACCGAGGACACCGCCGACATGACCATGGCGCTGATGCTGGCGGTGCCGCGGCGGCTGGCGGAAGGCGCCAATGTGCTCACCGGTGACAAGAAATGGGCCGGCTGGTCTCCGACCTGGATGCTGGGCCGGCGCATCTGGGGCAAGCGGCTCGGCATTGTCGGCATGGGGCGAATCGGCACCGCCGTCGCCAGACGGGCCAAGGCCTTCGGCCTGTCGATCCACTACCACAACCGCCACCGCGTGCTGCCGGCCGTGGAGGACGGGCTGGAGGCGACGTATTGGGAAAGCCTCGACCAGATGCTGGCCCGCATGGATATCATCTCGGTCAACTGTCCCTCGACGCCGGCAACCTTCCATCTGCTTTCAGCGCGGCGGCTGGCGCTGCTGCAGCCCACCGCATATGTCGTCAACACCGCGCGCGGCGACATCATCGACGAGGAAGCGCTGGTCAAGCTGATTCAGGACGGCAAGATCGCCGGGGCCGGCCTCGACGTCTACGAGCATGAGCCGGCTTTGAACAGCAAGCTGCTGAAGCTCGCCGCCAAGAACAAGGTCGTGCTTTTGCCGCATATGGGCTCGGCGACGCTCGAGGGCCGCATCGATATGGGCGAGAAGGTCATCATCAATATCCGTGCCTTCGTCGACGGCCACCGCCCGCCGGATCGGGTGCTGCCGCTCAGGACCTGACGCTGTCGCGGCCCACAAACCGTAAGATAAACCTTACGAGATAGCTTTGCGCATGGTGATCGAGGTCGGCCTGGCATAGCCCTCATGCGCCGTCCGTTCAGTTTCGCGAAAGCCGAGGCGAGCAAAGGCTTCATGATTCCCGGTCAGCTCGATCCGCGTCTGAAGCGCGACGGCGGCCTTGCCGCGGCTACGGGCAAGGTCTTCGACTGCCTGCATCAGCCGCCGGCCAATGCCTTGTCCCTGGCGGTCCGGCGCGACCGCGAACTTGCCGACATAAAGGTCCGCCGCCCTCTCAAGGGC
>NZ_RZPQ01000540.1:0-4115 GCF_003999135.1 Mesorhizobium sp. M7A.F.Ca.CA.004.06.1.1
GGTTGATCCATATCGACGCCCACTGCGACACCAGTGGCCTGTTCGACATGACCAAGTTCCACCATGGCGGCCCGTTCCGCAACGCGGTGCTTGACGGCGTGCTCGACCCGACGCGCACGATCCAGATCGGCATCCGCGGCTCGGCCGAATATCTGTGGGAGTTCACCTACGAGTCCGGCATGACCGTGGTGCATGCCGAGGAGGTGACCGGTCTCGGCATTCCGGCCATCATCGAGAAGGCGCGCAGAATAGTCGGCGACGGCCCGACCTATGTGTCCTTCGATATCGACAGCGTCGACCCGGCCTTCGCGCCGGGCACCGGCACGCCGGAAGTTGGCGGGCTGACGACGCGCGAAGTGCTCGAACTGCTGCGCGGCCTCAAGGGTCTCAACATCGTCGGCGGCGACGTCGTCGAGGTGGCGCCGCAATATGACGCGACCACCAACACGGCGCACGCCGCCGCACAGGTGCTGTTCGAGATATTGAGCCTGATGGTGTTCAGCCCGGCTGTCACCGGCAAGGGATCCTGACCTCTACCAATCCGAACGAAGGCGGCCGCCGCGCTGGAGCCGGCGGCCGTATCCAACAAACAAGCGTCCAGACAGGGGAATAACAATGACAATCCGCAAGACATTTGCCTCCATCGCCGCCGTGCTGATGCTTGGCACCGCCGGTTTCGGCTTCGCCACACAAGCCGCAAGCGCCGATGCGCTGGCGGACATCACCAAGGCCGGCACCATCAATGTCGGCGTCTTCGCCGATTTCCCGCCCTTCTCCTCGGCCAGCGCCGACATGAGCCTCAAGGGCTATGACATGGATGTCGCGCAATACATTGCCGATACGCTCAAGGTGAAGCTCAACCCCATCGCCGTCACCGGCCAGAACCGCATCCCGTATCTGAACGACAAGCGCGTCGACATCCTGATGAGCGTCGGCTACTCGAAGGAACGCGAACAGGTCATCGACTTCGCCGCCGCGTACGCGCCCTACTACATCGCCGTGATCGGTCCGGCGGCTCTGACGGTCAAGGGCAAGGAAGACCTCGCCGACAAGTCGATCGCCGTCAATCGTGGCACGCTGGAAGATACCTCGCTCACCGAGGCAGCACCGGCGTCGGCCGACATCAAGCGCTTCGACAACTACAATTCGGTGATCCAGGCCTTCATCTCCGGCCAGACGCAGCTGATGGTCGTCGGCAACGATGTCGGCGCGCAGGTGCTGGCCAAGCAGGACGCACTGAAGCCGGAGCAGAAGTTCCAGCTTCTGACCTCGCCCTCGCATATCGGCCTCAACAAGAATGAGGACGGCCTGAAGAAGGCGGTCAACGATGCCATCGCCAAGATGCTGGCCGACGGCAAGCTGGATGAAAGCTCGAAAACCTGGCTGAAGACGCCGCTCAATCCCGAAAACCTCAAGGATTGAGTTTCCGTGGCCTTTGCCTGGCTCCCGGGTGCTCTGGGCGACATCGCGCACGGCGCGGCCACGACGATCCTGCTGATCGCCGTGACCACGCTGGCCGGAACGCTGCTCAGCATCCTGGGTGCCGCGGGGCGACGAAACGGCCCGGTTCTGCTCAAGCGGGCAATCGCCTGTTACGTCGAGGTGATGCGCAACACGCCGTTCCTGGTGCAGCTGTTCTTCATCTTTTTCGGGCTGCCCAGCCTCGGCATCCGGCTCGACCCGCTCCTGGCCGCCATGCTGGCGATGACGCTCAACATGGCGGCCTACACGATCGAGATCGTCGGCGCCGGGCTTGACGCCGTGCCCGGCGGACAGACAGAAGCAGCGCTCGCGCTTGGGCTGCGGCCCCGCCAGGTGTTCATCAAGATCGTGCTGCCGCAGGCGCTCAAGGTGATCTTTCCGGCGCTGACCAGCCAGATCGTCATCATGATGCTGGAGTCGGCCGTGGTGTCGCAGATCGCCGTGCGTGAACTGACCTACGAGGCCGACATGCTGCAGGCGCGCACCTTCCGCTCCTTCGAGACCTATTTCGTCGTGACGCTGGTCTATCTCGCTCTGTCGATGGCCTTGCGCCGGCTGCTGGTGTCAGGCGGGCGCCGTGCGCTCGGAGCCGGCGTATCATGATCGAGTTCACCTCCTGGGACATCGTGCGCAACCTGCTGCTCGCCGCCCGCTGGACGGTGCTGCTATCGCTGGCCGCCTTCATCGGCGGCGGCATCGTCGGCCTGGTCGTGCTATTCTTCAGGATCGCCAAAAACAAGTGGAGCAGGCGCATAGCCTCGGGCTACATCGCCCTGTTCCAGGGAACGCCGCTCTTGATGCAGCTGTTCCTGATGTTCTTCGGGCTGCCGATGCTCGGCCTGCGCATCGAACCGTGGACGGCGGCGGCGCTCGGCCTCACCTTCTTCGCCAGCGCCTATCTCGCCGAAATCTGGCGCTCCGGCGTCGCGGCGCTACCCCTGGGGCAATGGGACGCCGGCGCAAGCCTTGGCCTGCACTATCTGCAGGAGCTGAGGCTGATCATCCTGCCGCAGGCCTTTTCGATCACCCGCGCACCCACCGTCGGCTTCCTGGTTCAGCTGATCAAATCGACCGCGCTCACTTCGATCATCGGCTTCGAGGAGCTGGTGCGGACCTCCAACGCCATCAACAATGCGACCTTCGAACCGTTCAAGGTCTACGGGCTGGTGGCTCTGATCTTCTTCGTCATGTGCTTTCCGCTGACGCAATACGCCCGCAGGCTCGAGAAACAGGCGGCTGCTCGCTGACGCGCCAAGGCAGCGCTCGATTTCAGGCCGGCAGCCCAAGCTGCTTGCGCAGGCTCTTGTCGAATGCGGACGCGGGGACGAAACGACGCAGGAAACTGACCTGGCGCGCCATTTTTCCCGCCGCATAGCGTTTCTTCGGCGCAGGATCGGTCGCCGCGGCCAAAACGGTGCTGGCGACCACTTCGGGCGCATCGCCTTTTTCCATCGATTTCCGCACGGATACAGTCATCCCGGCACGCGCGGAGTCGTAGATTTCGAGCGACCGGTCGGGGGCGGCAAGATTGTCCTCGAATGCCGTGCGGGTATAGGCGGGCTCCACCAGCGAAACGCGGATGCCGAACGGGCGCAATTCGTGATCGAGCGACTCCGAATAACCCTCGATGGCATGTTTGGTCGCCGAGTAGAGTGCGAAATAGGGAGCGGGGATGAGCCCCTGCACCGAACTCAAATTCACGATTCTGCCCTTCCCTTGGCGCCGCATTGCCGGCAGCACCGCGTTGGTCACACGCAAGACGCCGAAGACGTTCACGTCGAACAGCACCTTAGCCTGGGCGGTCGAGGACTCCTCTGCGCCGCCAAACAGGCCCATGCCGGCATTGTTGACAAGCAGGTCGATGCGTCCGGCCTTGGCCAGAACGTCATCGACCATTGTCGCAACGGACGCGTCGTCGGTCACGTCGCAGGTCAGCATGGTAACGCCGGCGGATGGCCGGGAGGCCGCGCGACGGCTGGTTCCGAAGACGCGAAAGCCGGCGCCTAGCAAGGCATCGGCGGTAGCGCGCCCGATGCCGGAAGATGCCCCTGTGACCAGGGCGACGCCAGGGTTGGTCTTGTTCATGGAAATCATATCCTTCTTTGCGTTGGATCGGATTGGGAAAAGCATGAGAGGCCGGGGCAAAGGGCGTTGGTCATGACTGCGTCTGGCCACCGGTTAGTTCCAGCGTCTGAACAGGGCGCTGGCATTCACGCCGCCAAAGCCGAAGCCATTGGAGATCGCGTACTCCATCTCCATGGGCCGGGGCGCGTTTGCGACGAAGTCGATTCCGTCGCCGGCCGGATCGGCCTCGCCAAGGTTGAGGGTTGGCGGGGCGACCTGATCCCTGAGCGCCAGGATTGCGAAGATCGCACCAAGCCCGCCGGCCGCTCCGAGCAAATGTCCGGTCGCCGATTTCGTGGCGCTGACAGCTATCGCGAAATCGCGCCCGAACACGCTCTTGATCGCTTCGATCTCACCCAGGTCGCCGACTGACGTTGATGTCGCATGCGCATTGAGATGACGAACCTCGCGTGGCGAAATCCCTGCATGGGCAATCGCGATCTGCATGGCCCGGCGCGCGCCGTCGCCGTCCTCTGGTCCGGAGGTGACGTGGTGGGCATCGGCGGTTG
>NZ_RZPQ01000541.1:0-4092 GCF_003999135.1 Mesorhizobium sp. M7A.F.Ca.CA.004.06.1.1
TCGTATAGGTCGAGCCGTCGACGGGAGAAATCACGGAAAAGGTCCGCGCGCCGGAATGCAGGTTCATGCTGTTGAAATCCATCCGAGCTGAGAGGTCATTTGGGGTACGATATCGCTATTTTCCATTTTGGCAAATTTTTTCTAATACCGCTTGATGGAATTTTGGTCCGCCCCTATTGTCCCTTCGATCTGCATTTTGGCAGGAACAGACGAGGGGTTCAGATGATCGCTTACGATTTCACCGGCAGGCATGCGGTCGTGGCCGGCGCAGGCGGCGGCATGGGCGAGGCGATCACGCTGGCGCTGCTCGATGCCGGTGCCTCTGTCACTGCCATCGACGTCAAGCAGCGTCCTGCGTCCCTCGCCGCCTATGACGACAGGCTCGCCTTCGCGCAGGGCGATCTCACCGACGCCGCCTTTGTCGAACAGACGATCGGCACGGCGGGCCGCGAGCGCGGTGGCATCGACTATCTCGCCAATGTCGCCGGCGTGCTGTGGTTCGGCCGCGACAAATCGGCCCTCGAGATGGATCTCGACGTCTGGGACGAGGTGTTCAACATCAATTTGAAATCCTTCGTACACACGGCGCGCTCGGTCGTACCCCACATGCGCGCGGGCGGACGCGGCGGCGCCATGGTGCATTTCTCGACCATCCAGTGGTATCGCGGCGACGCCAACCCGCAGGACGCCTACCAGGCATCCAAGGCCGGCGTCTGCGCGCTGTCCAAATCGCTGGCCATGCAGTTGGCCGGCGAACGCATCCGCTCCAACGCCATCTGTCCCGGCATGGCGCTGACCCCGCTGCAGGCGCGCTGGGACACCGAGGAGAAGCGTTCGGCCGTGGCGAGTTACGCGCCGCTCGGCCGCATCGGCACGCCGCAGGACATGGCCAACGCGGCCCTGTTCCTGCTCTCCGACGCGGCGAGCTACATCACCGGCATCGAACTTGCCGTCGATGGCGGCCTGCTGATGCGCATGTAGCCAGCACGCCCGCTGCCGGGCTGTGGCAGCACGACATGCCGGGTCTCTCCGCGATCACAATCTGTCAACTTTCCGTTCCTTGCCAGCCCAGGGATTGGAACGCCTCTATATGGATATTGCGGGCCACGAACCGCCGGCGATGACAGGATCACCGCGACGCGACGGAGGAGATTGCCCGTGTCCGGAAAGCGATATCCACACCGCTTTCCCGTTGAAGGGAGGCGCGACCATGCGCAATGTCACACCAAGGATCATAGCAATCGCATCGCTACTGGCGGCCGTGCCGCTATCGAGTGCTTACGCGGTACACCGCCACAGGGTCGAACCGCAGCGCATGTCTGTCGAGGCTAGAGCCGTCCTGGACCAGTTGCAGGGCGTCAAGCAAGGGATCGTCGAGGCAAGGGAGGCCAAGGCGATCACCCCTGAGCAGGAGCACGATCTGATGATGAGGGCCGACAGCATCCATCGCTCGGCCACTGACGGCGGCGCATACCAAGGTTTGCTCAGCCAGATTGAGAACTTGGATCAGCGACTGCAAGACGATTCAGGCGGCGGCTTCTACATCGGCGACGGCGCCGATGGCGGCTACTATCCAAACGGCTGACGCAGACTGACAATGATCGCACGGCGCCTCCGGCGATTGTCGGGGCTCCGGCTTTTCCGATACGAGATGGGGGGCAAACGCCTACTGAACCGACGCGACAGTGCAGACGGACGCGATGTCTCCGATGCCCTGGCAGAGGGCGGGACCGTTCAGGCGCGGATCCTCGACCAGCGTCTGCGTCCCGCCATCGGAGGGCTGGCCGGCAAAGAAGATAGGGGGCGGCTGACCGCCGCCATGCATGTCGGCATTGTGGACGACGACGCTGGCGGCTTCGGTTGGCGGCACCGCGTTGGCAGGCTGCACCACCAGGTCCGCGCCGACATAGGTCAACTCGTAATTGGCCGAGATGGTCAGGCTGCCTTGCTCGATGGCGTAAATGCCGGGCATGCTTGCAGTGGTGGCTTCGGTCGAAAGGCCGCCCGCGAACATGTCGCCGTTGACCAGCCCCAAGCCGCCGACCGTGTAGGTGAGTGGCGGATTGGCCGTCCCTTGTGGCCGGCTCTGCGCATCCGCAACCACGGTGATGGCCCGCTTGCCGATGCTGAAGTCCGCGCCGACATAGCTGATGTCATAGTTTGAGTTCGCGGCGTTGGTGATGCCGCCTTGCCCCATTGCATAGCCGCCGACAGTCTCACCAGCGGCGCGATCGAGAGCACCGGTCAACGCCGCGCCACTACCGAGATCGGAGACGGTATAGCCTAGGGATGACGGGTCGGCATCGCCATAGGATTTGCCCTGGCCGGCATTCGCCGTCACCGTTACTGCACGCTTGCCAATACTGAAACCGGCACCGACATAGCTGATGGCATAATTGCTATTCTCAGCGTTGGTCAGCGTGCCCTGGCCGATCGCATAATTGCCGACAGTCTCGCCGGCCGCGCGGTCGAGAGCACCGACCAGCAGCGCTCCGCTACCAAGATCCGAAACGCTGTAGCCGAATGACGAGGGATTGCTGTCGCCGTAGATCTTGCCTTGACCGGCATTGGCCGTGACGGTGATCGCCCGCTTGCCGATGCTGAAGTTCGCGCCGACATAGTTGATGTCGTAATTGCCGTTGGCGGCATCAGTGAGCGTGCCGCGGCCAATCGCATGGCTGCCGGCATTCTCACCGGCAGCACGATCCAGTGCGCCGACAAGTGCCGTTCCAGTGCCCAGATCCGAGACAGTGTAGCCGTAGGACAGCGGATCGCTGTCACCATAGGTCTTGCTCAAGCCGCTATCCGCCGTGACCGTGACGGCGCGTTTGCCGATGCTGAACCCGGCGCCAACATAGCTGATGTCGTAATTCGCATTGGCGGCATCGGTGAGGCTGCCGCGGCCGATCGCATAGGTTCCGACGCCCTCGCCGGCTGACCGACCGAGAGCGCCGACAAGGGCGACGCCGGTGCCGAGATCGGTAACGGCGTAGCCATAGGACAATGGATCGGCATTGCCGTAGGTCTTGCCCAGGCCCGCATTGGCAGTAACGGTCACCGCCCGTTTGTCGATGGTGAAGTTGGCGCCGACATAAGTGATGGCGTAATTGGCGTTCGACACGCCGAGATTGCCTTGGCCGATGGCATAGGTGCCGGCATTCTCGCCGGTCACGCGATCGAGTGCGCCAAGCAGCGATGCGCCGCTGCCGAGATTTGAAACGGTATAGCCATAGGACGATGGATCGCCATCGCCATACGTCTTGCCCTGGGCGGCGCTGGCGGTGACTGTCACCGCCCTTTTGCCGATGGTGAAATCGGCTCCGACATAGGTGATGTCATAGTTTGAATTGTTGCCGTTGGTCAGCGTGCCCTGGCCGATGGCGTACATGTCGGCATTCTCGCCGACATCACGGCCGAGTGTGCCGACCAACGCCACGCCGGTGCCCAGGCTCGAAACGCTGTAGGCGTAGGATGACGGATCGACATCGCCATAGGTCTTGCCCTGCCCTGATGTCGCTATCACCGTCACCGCACGCTTGGCGATGGAGAGCAGGCCGGCGCTGTTGAAGGCAAGGGCGTAGCCGTTCGAGGCAGCGACGTTGCCGGTGCTGATGCTGATCGCATAGGGCCCGCTGCCGACTTGTTCGTTGCCTGACAGCGTGGCGGTGGAGAGCGACGGCGCGCCGCCAAATGTATTGGCGGCAGCGTCGCCGAGATAGGCATTGGTGACGCCCGCCTGATAGCCCGACACCGTATAGGTCAGTGCCGGCATGGCGGTATCGCCATAAGTCTTGGCCGCATTTTCGGACTTCAAGGTCAGCGTCGGCTGATAGTTAAAGACGTAGCGGTTGCCGGTCGCGCTCACCGTGGCGCCGGCCGTCGTGTTCCAGACCGCCGTGTTGCCGCTGTCGAGATTGCCGAATGTGTTTCCGGTTGGGTTTGCCGCATAGATCAGCCAGCGGCCACTGGTTGCGGTGACAGCGTCGCTGCCGCGGTTGTTGACGAACCTGCCCATGGCTGACAGCACCGGATCGATTCCGCTGACCTTGGCGCCGACCTGACGATGGCGGTCGGCGCCAAGGTCAGCGGAAT
>NZ_RZPQ01000542.1:0-4077 GCF_003999135.1 Mesorhizobium sp. M7A.F.Ca.CA.004.06.1.1
GTTGTGGGCGCTGCCCGGCCTGCGCATCCATCTGGTGCCGAGGCGGCTGCGCTACCAGGCGGCGCACGCCAACGCGAGCAAGCAGTTCCTTGCCCGCAACGTCCACCGCACCACGGCGCGCACCGGCGTGCTGGTCTTCGTCTCGATCGCTGAACGCTACGCCGAAGTGGTTGCCGATTCGGGCATCGACGCCAAGGTCGGCCAGCATGTCTGGGACGGTGTCGTGCGCGACCTTACCGCGCATGCCGGCGACGACCGGCTTGCCGACGGCTTCGTCAAGGCGATCGAGCAGGTGGGTGCGGTGCTGGCCGAGCATTTCCCGGTCACGGTGGGCGACAGCAACGAACTTGACGACCATCTCGTCGAAATCTGAAAGCCCGCCTGCAAACGCTACTCAGCCGGACGCCTGACGCGGTTTTCTGCGCTTCCGGCTTTCGCCGACCGAAGCACTCACTCATAAGCGGCCTTGGCAGGCAGGCTTCGGCCGGCGTAGGCCGGTGCTCACGTGCAAAACAACGCTCCTCTCCGGTTCTCGAAGGCCACGCCATCCGCCTCGGCTGAGCGCGTTTTCAAGCAGGCTTTGCCTGATCTCATCAGTGCCATGATCGCCTGTGAGAAAGCAGCCGGCGGGCCGCCGGGACTCTTGCAATCGGGCGATGCGGGTTTATGGTTAACAAATCATGAATACGCTGACGATCGACATCCGGAAAGCCGACCCGCGCGATGCCAGTGCCATCGCCGAGGTGCATCTGGAGGCCTGGCGCGGCGCCTATTCCGGCATCATTCCGCACCGCACCCTGACATCGATGATCAACCGTCGAGGTGCCGACTGGTGGGCGAATGCGATTCGCCGCGCCGCCACTGTTCTGGTGGTCGAGATCGGCGGAAAGATCGCCGGCTATGCGACGATCGGCAAGAACCGCGCCCGTGAACTCAGGCAGCAAGGCGAAATCTACGAATTGTACCTGCGGCCGGAATATCAGGGCATCGGGCTCGGCAGCCGCCTGTTTTCGGCAGCCAAGGCGCGGTTGGCCGATCACGGGCTGAAAGGCATGGTCGTGTGGGCGCTGGAAGACAACCAGAACGCACTCGCCTTTTATGCCGGCGCCGGCGGCCGCGATGTTGCGGAAGGCGTCGAGATCTTCGAGCAGAAGGCGCTCAAGAAGGTCGCTTTCGTCTGGGAATGACAGCCCGGCCCTTCGGCCATTGCGTCTCCCGATTTCAGCCAGCACCATTCGCCGCATTGCACCATGACGCGCCGCCCGCTATCGATCGTCCATCGAGAGAGGGATTTAAGCCATGCGCATTGAAGCCATAGCCAGCGGAAAGAACCCGCCTGAGGACGTCAACGTCATCATCGAGGTGCCGATCGGCGGCGAGCCGATCAAGTATGAGATGGACAAGGAAGCCGGCACGCTGTTCGTCGACCGCTTCCTGCACACCTCGATGCGCTACCCCGGCAATTACGGCTTCGTGCCGCACACGCTGTCGGGCGACGGCGATCCGATCGACGTGCTGGTCTGCAACACGCGCGCCCTGGTGCCGGGCTGCGTCATCAACGTCAGGCCGATCGGCGTGCTGATCATGGAAGACAATGCCGGCCAGGATGAGAAGATCATTGCCGTGCCGTCGCCGAAACTGACGCTGCGCTACGAGAACGTCACCGAATACACCCAGCTGCCCGACATCACGCGCCAGCAGGTGCAGCACTTCTTCGAGCACTACAAGGATCTCGAGCCCGGCAAATGGGTCAAGATCGAAGGCTGGCACGATTCCAAATATGCCAAGAAGATGATCGTCGATGCGATCGAGCGGGCCAAGGCGAGCAAGTAGCCCAACTTCGTCATACCAGGGCGGAGCAGCCGCAAAGCGGCGTCGCGGAGACCCTGGTATCCATGCCGTGACGCCAGGCGACGTGTGCGGCGGAACGGAATTCTGCACCGCCGCGGCGGTGTTGATGTCGCGGCATGGATCCTCGGGTCTGCGCTGCGTCGCTACGCTCCTTGCTCCGCCCGTGGATGACGAAGCTACGGGTGCGATGCCCAATCTCCGCCGTGCTCAGTTATCCACCCGGCCAAAAGCCGGCACATTGCCGATGACGGTGCGCCTGTCCTTGCCGCAGGCGAAGGTGCGTGCCTTGTCGTCGGCAAGCTTGCGCGCCTGATCGTTGGCGGTGGGATTGCCGGTGGCCAGCACCAGGCCGACGGTGCAGCCGTCGCGGGCGTCCATCTGGCCGACCTTGGCGACGAGCAGCACCTCGGTCGGCTTTTTCTCGTCCTCGGGATTGCTGATCGAGCGGCGATGGATGGCTGCATAGGGCACAGCCTTGTCGCCGGTGGTCTCGATGCGCCATTCGATCTTGGCTCCGGACGAATTGAAACCGGAAAAGCTCTCCCAGACCGTTGTCATGTCGCCGCCGGGGGGAAAGCCGTAGAACAGCGATTCACGGGCATCGTCATAGGCTATCAGTACGGGATAGCCGCGATAGCCCGAACAGGCGAGTTCGGCCCAGTCGCCGTCGCCTTCCTCGGCCTGCGCGTAGGTCACGCAATCCTTTTTCGAATCCAGATCGGTGTAGGCGCTGGAAATGCCGTCGGCTTGCGCAGCCCGACCGAGACCGACCAGAACAAGCGGGATCAGAATGGCACGCATGGCGGTCAATCTCCGTTGCAAGCTGCCGCAGCGTAGCGCCAAACGTTATTTCTTCAAGCTCGCTTCAATCAGCAGGTCCGCGTTGCGGGCGACCGCTTGCGCCGGGCCGCCGAGCCCGAACAGCTGGCCACTGATATAGGCGCCTTCGATCAGCAGCAGAAGGCCGTCGCCGAGCGTGTCAGGGTCTTGCGCGCCCATCGCAACCGCCATGGCGCGTAGGCGGCGGCGCAATTCCTGCTTGTTGGCCTCGCTGACCACACGGGCCGGATGGCTGTGGTCGGGATATTCGACCGCCGCGTTGGTCATGCCGCAGCCGCGATAGTCCGCCACTTGCGTGCGCTTGCCGATGCGGGTCAGGAAAGCCTTGATCTGTGCGCGCGGGTCGCCGGGATGAGCGGCAACCGCCTCGTCGAAACGCTCCCAATATTCAAGATCGTACTGCCTGAGATAGGAGGCGGCCAGTTCATCCTTGGACGGAAAGCTGCGATAGAGGCTGGGCTTTGTGACGCCGGCACGTTTGACGATCTCGTCGACGCCGATCGCCCTGATACCGCGCCGGTAGAACAGGTCATAAGCCACATCGAGGATCTTCTTGGCTGCTTTCGGCGGCGCCGACGCATGATCGTCGCTGATGGTCAGATCAATATTTTTGTCGGTTGGCATCGTGTGGCTCGATTGACAATGTTACCGATCGGTACGTATACATACTCCACCTGCAACGTACCGGTCAGTAACATGATAGCTCAATCCCGCCCCTTTGGCCAGCGCTACGCTTTCGTCGTGGTCGGCGTGATCTTCCTTAGCCTGCTGGTCGCGGCTGGCCTGCGCTCCGCACCCTCGGTCATGATGCTGCCGCTGGAGAACAGTTTCGGCTGGCGGCGCGACATCATCTCGCTGGCCGCCGGTGTCGGCATCCTGCTTTACGGCCTGACAGGGCCATTTGCCGCAGCCCTGATGGAGCGCATCGGGCTTCGCCGCACGCTGCTGGCCTCGCTGGTGGTGATGTCGGGCTCGACCGCGCTCAGCCTGCTGATGACCAAGCCGTGGCATCTGTTCATCACCTGGGGCGTGTTCTCGGGCATTGGTTCCGGTGCTGTCGCCAGCGTGCTCGGCGCGACCATCGTCAACCGGTGGTTCAAGACCAATCGCGGGCTTGTCATGGGATTGATGTCGGCCTCCAGCGCCTCGGGCATGCTGGTGTTCCTGCCGCTGATCGCCGCGCTGGCGCAGTCGGGCGGCTGGCAGCCGGTTGTCATTGCGGTCGCGATCGCGACCGCTGCCCTGATACCGCTGGTCTGGCTGCTGGTGCCGGAGCGGCCGGCATCGATCGGCATGGTGCGCTACGGCGCCGAGGCTGACGACGTGCCGCCCACTCCGCCTGCGTCACAGGGCAATTTTCTGGCGCATACGTTCTCGACGCTGCGC
>NZ_RZPQ01000543.1:0-4075 GCF_003999135.1 Mesorhizobium sp. M7A.F.Ca.CA.004.06.1.1
TGCCTGTACAGGCTCACTGCCCGTCTGCCAATCGCGACATTCCTGGGATTGGCATCCGACACCCGAATGCGCTGCTTTCATCGATCCTTCGAAACAGTCGCGGTTGCCCCTGGAAAATCGATTTCGCGATACGTTTCCTAAAGGGTTTGCTGCCAGTCTGAAAATAAATTCCGACGTCACAAAACAGGGACACCGATGCAAACTTCGTTTGGCACCGGTCAGGCAAACAGGGAGAGCACGGATCTGGCATTCACAGATCCGTTGACCGGGCTTGGCAACCATCGCCGCTTCTTCGACAAGGTCGATCGCCTGATCGCCGACCGTGCCGACGATCCCGCGCCCTTTACCGTCGGCATTCTCGACCTCGACGGCTTCAAGCCGATCAACGATCTGTTCGGCCACAAGGCCGGCGACGACATCCTGATCCAGGTGGCGATGCGGCTGCGCGCCTCGATGGACGGCCATTCCACGGTCTGCCGCATCGGTGCCGACGAATTCGCCTTTCTCTATCCCCTGGTGTTCAGCGAGGATGCAGCGGCCGAAAAGTCGCGCATGCTGATCGAGATCCTGTCGGCGCCCTATGATGTCGGCGAACGCACCGCCAGGCTTTCGGCCTCGGTCGGCTGCTCGCTGTTCTATTCGGGCGACGAGACCACGGAAATCCTCATCAATAAGGCCGAGACGGCGCTCTATCACGCCAAGCGTTCCGGCCGTGGCCGCGTCGTCGTCTACACCCGTGAGATGGAAGAGGCGGCCAAGCGCGTCACCCGCATCGAACAGGCGCTGCGCCGGGCTGTCTCGGCCGGCGAGGTGGAGCCGCATTTCCAGCCCATCTTCTACCTCAACACGCGCCGCACCATCGGCTTCGAGACGCTGGCGCGCTGGACAGATCGCGACCTCGGCTCGGTGCCGCCGACCGTCTTCATTCCCATCGCCGAGGAGCGCGGCATCATCGGCCCGTTGTCGCAGCTGGTGCTGCGCAAGGCGACCGAAGCGGCCAGAAGCTGGCCGAAGGACCTGTTCCTGTCCTTCAACCTGTCGCCATCGCAGCTCGTCGACCAGAACACCGGCCTGCACATACTGGCGATCCTCGATCGCACCGGCTTCGATCCGCGCCGGCTGGAGATCGAGATCACCGAGACCGGCCTGATGAACGACCCGGCCTCTGCCGCGCAGATCGTCGAGGATCTGCGCCGCGTCGGCATCCGCGTCTCGCTCGACGATTTCGGCACCGGCCAGTCCTCGCTCGGCCGTCTGCGCGAATTCCATTTCGACAAGCTCAAGATCGATCGCGCCTTCGTCTCCTCCATTCTCGACGACCGTCCCTCGGAGCACATCATCCGCGCCATTCTCGCAATGTGCGAGGGGCTCGGCATGGACGTCGTCGCCGAAGGCATTGAGCAGGAAGCGCAGGCCGACCGCCTCGTCCAGTTCGGCTGTGCCGGCGGGCAAGGCTATCTGTTCGGCAAGCCCGTCGATGCCGACGCCACGCTCGGCTATCTCCGTGATTCCTTCCGCGGCGCCCTGCGCGCCAAGGCGATCTGACCGGCGATCCCCGCGATCCGCAATCCCGACGGTGCCGCCATGCGCATCCGGTGCGGCGCATTGTCGTTTTGTCTGACATAAGCCCAGAAATCCGATCTTTCGCCCTTGCCCACGCGCCTTGCGTGGCTAGGATGCGCGCCGATCACGCTACAGCGCCGCGCGTCCTTTCGGACGCGCAAAGGACGCTGTAGCAATTTACATCTTGCGCATGATCCCTTTCCGAAAATCGATCCGATTTTCGGGGTCATGCGCTGGGAGACAGGAACGATGATGCCATCGGCGCATTTTGCCGACCTCGAAGGAGCCTCGGTGCTGATCACCGGCGGCGGTTCCGGAATTGGTGCTGCCCTGACCGAGGGGTTTGTGCGCCAGGGCGCCAATGTCGCCTTCATCGACATCGCCGACGGCCCAAGCACGGCCCTTGCCGACCGCATCGAGAAAGCGTTCGGCAAGCGGCCGCTCTATCTCAAGACCGACCTACGCGACGTCGAGGCCCTGCGGGCGTCCGCCGCGAAGGCCGCCGAGGCGCATGGCGATGTCACTGTGCTGGTCAACAATGCGGCCTGGGATGAACGCCACGCCGTCGAGGACGTGACGGTCGAGTTCTGGGACAACAACCAGGCTATTAATCTCAGGCCGCATTTCTTCACCGCGCAAGCGGTGGCGCCGGGCATGAAGCGGGCGGGCGGCGGCTCGATCATCAACTTCACCTCGACGTCCTATCTGATCAACCACCCCGACATGCCGTCCTACACGGCCGCCAAGGCCGGTATCCTCGGTCTGACCAAGGGGCTGGCCGGCAAGCTCGGTGTCGACGGCATCCGCGTCAATGCCATTGCGCCCGGCTGGGTGATCACCGAGCGGCAGAAGGAGCTCTGGGTGACCGAACAGGGGCTTGCCGCCCATGTCGCCAAGCAATGCATCAAGCAGGTGATGCAGCCCGACGACATCGTCGGCACCGTGCTGTTCCTGGCCTCGGACGCCTCGCGCATGCTGACAGCGCAGATGCTGGTCGTCGATGGAGGTTTCCTGTGAGCCCAGCCGGGAACGCGCCGGCGGTCGCCGCCGTCGACTGGGGCACGACCCGCATGCGGGTCTGGCTGATCGACGGGCAAGGCAAGGTGCTTGCTGAACGCCGTGGCGATGATGGCCTGATCACGGCGCAGCAGAAGGGCTTTTCGACCATCCTCGAAGGGCATCTGGCGGCGATGGGAGCACCAGCGGCGCTGCCCGTCATCATCTGCGGCATGGCCGGATCCCGCCAGGGCTGGCTGGAAGCGCCCTATGTCACCGTGCCGGCGCCGCTTAGCGCCATCCTTGCTGGTGCCGCCAGCGTGCCCGGCCAGAGCCGCGACATCCGCATCGTTCCGGGCCTTGCCCAGCGACTGACTGACGCGCCCGACGTCATGCGCGGCGAGGAAACCCAGCTTGCCGGCGCCGGCCTGCCGGCCAGGGGGCGCCAGCTGGTCTGCATGCCCGGTACCCATTCGAAATGGGTGCTGGTCGAGGACGGTACTGTCACCGGCTTCGGCACCTGGCCGACCGGCGAGCTGTTTTCGGTGCTTGCCGCGCATTCGATCCTGCGCCATTCGCTCGGCGAACATCCAAAGCCCGTCACATCGGACAATCCGTTCTTCCGCCGCTGGTGCGAAACCGCATTGAGCGATGGCGGCGATGTCACCTCGCGGCTGTTTTCCATCCGCGCCGCCGGCCTGCTGCAGGATTTGAAAGCCGACGATGCCGCAGCCTGCCTGTCCGGCCTTCTGATCGGCGGCGAGATCGCCTCCGCCAGCCGTCGGCACGGCGCCGGTGCGGAACCCGTGGTGCTGGTCGCCTCCGGTGCGCTGGGAACGCTGTACAGCGAGGCGCTCGGCCTTGCCGGACTTGAGGTCCGGGCCGTCGACGCGGACGAGGCGGTGCGTGCAGGTCTCGTCGAGGCGGCGCGCGAGAACGGCATGATCGCAAGAATTGGAGCAGCTCGATGAGCCAGACCGCACCGTTTCCAAAACTCAAGCGCGGCCTGGTTGCCATCCTTCGCGGGCTCAAGCCCACCGAGGCGATGGCCATGGGCCAGGCACTGTTCGACGCCGGCATCGAGGCGATCGAAGTGCCGCTGAACTCACCGCAACCGTTCTCGTCGATCGCCCGCATCGTCCAAGTGCTGCCGAAAACGGCGCTGGTCGGTGCCGGCACGGTGCTGACGCCGGCCGATGTCGATGGCTTGCACCAGGCCGGAGGGCGGCTGCTGGTCAGTCCCAACATCGATGCCGAAGTGATGGCGCGCGCCATGCACTACGGCATGGTGACGATGCCCGGCGTGTTCACGCCAACCGAAGCCTTCCAGGCGATCAAGCTCGGCGCCTCGGCGCTTAAATTCTTCCCGGCGAGCGTGCTGGGTGCAGGCGGCATTTCCGCGATGCGCGCGGTGTTGCCGGCGCAAACGCTGGTCGGTGCCGTCGGCGGCGTCTCCGAAAAAGATTTTGCCGGCTACAAGGCGGCCACCTCGTCGACGCTCATGCCCGGCTTGAAC
>NZ_RZPQ01000544.1:0-4072 GCF_003999135.1 Mesorhizobium sp. M7A.F.Ca.CA.004.06.1.1
AAGTTGGACACTGTGCGCAAGGTGAGGCCCTCTGTTTGGCGGGCGCCACCTTGGGCAAATCGGCAGTGTCGCACAATTTCGCGACCCTTCGCGACTTGACACTGTTCTGGCGTCAGTATGCATTAGATCCATGCAGACCGAACCGCTTCCCCAGAACCTCGCCTTCCTGTGCAGCTATTATCCGTCGATCGCCGCCGTGTGTCGGCGCCTGCAGATCAACCGCCAGCAGTTCAACAAATATCTGAGCGGCCAGACCTGGCCGTCACGCCGCAACATGCGCAAGATCTGCGATTTCTTCGGCGTGACCGAAGGCGAGCTTTTGATGGACCAGCAGCGCTTTGCCGAGATCGTCGGCCTGCGCCGCCGCCCGCTCGGCGTCCACGCGCCGTCGGACCTGCTGGTGCACATGGAGCAGCTCTATCAGCGGTCCGGCGATCTCGGGCGCTATGTCGGCTACTATTTCCGCTATTTCTACTCGTTCGGCTATGCCGGCAAGATCATCAAATGCCTCGTCGTGATCTATGAAAAGGACGGCCGCTATTTCTGGAAATGCATGGAAAGGCTCGTCCATTTCGGCAAATATGGCGTGAAGACCTCGAAATATTCGGCCGCGCTGCTGCTGCTCGGCGATCGCATATTCGCGCTCGAATCCGAAATCCTGCTCAAAACCAGCATCACCCAGGTGATCCTCTATCCGAGCTACCAGACGAGCGTCGCCTATCTGGTCGGCATCCAGACGGGCATGCCCCTTTTACGGGGGCGGAGACCCGCAGCCTCGGTCGTGCTTCTGGAATATCTCGGCCGCTCCGTCGACCAGCGCAAGGCGCTGCGGGCCTGCGGCCTATTCGACGAAACCGACCCCGCCATCGATGCTGGCATCCGCGCCATGATCACCAACCGGATACCGGCGGGCACATTCGTGCTTGAAACCGAGGAGGTGTAGCCGGCTCCCCGGTTATATTGCCCGCTCCACGCCGCACCAGCCGGCGGCGAACAGCGCGATCGTCTTCGTCACCCGGCGCAGCGACGACAGGCTGACGCGCTCGTCAATGCCATGAATATTCTCCGAAACCGGTCCATAGACCAGCGCCGGTATATTCGCATGGACGGCGAAGAGCGCCGCGTCGAGATAACAGGTCATGACGTAGGAACGCATCTCACCGCCATGCGCCAGACCGTGTGCTTCCTGCAGAACCTGTCCGGCGGAGCAGTGCGGCCGCATGCGGTAGCCGGTCTGCATGACGCCGATCCACTCGACCTTCGGATTTGCCTTGGCGAGCCGCGGATCCGCACTTGCCGTATCGGCGACGAAGGCTTCGAACGCGGCGGCGCGCTGCCTGGGATCGTCGCCAGGATAGAAGCCGATCCGGCCCTCGAAGGAGCAGGCGAAAGGGACCGAGGCCAGCCACTCGCCGCCGGAGATGGTGCCGATGTTGAGCGATGCGGGATTGGCGATCTCCTCGAAACCGGGATGGCGCGCGCGTTCGTCGTTCCACTTGGCCGCAAGACGCTGCAGGTGGCCGATCAGGCCGAGCCCGGCATCGATGGCGCTGACGCCGGACTCTGCTTCCCTCGGATGTGCGGGCACGCCATGGACGGTGATGCGGAATTTGATGACGCCGGAATTGGCCGAAACCAGCTGTTCGTCGGTAGGTTCCGGAATCAGCACCGCATCGGCGGTGCAGCCACGGGCGATTGCGGCGGCCGCGCCGTTGCCCGTCACCTCCTCGTCGAGCACCGACTGCACCTGCACCGGCGCGGTCAGGCGGTAGCCGGCCTTCTCGATCGCGTCGAGAGCGAAGATGTTGGCGATGAGCCCGGCCTTCATGTCGCCGGCGCCGCGGCCGTAGAGCCAATCGCCGTCGCGGGTGGCGGAAAACGGCGGATAGCGCCAATGTGACGGGTCCGCCGTCGGCACGACGTCGACATGGGCGTTCAGGGCCAGCGAGCGGCCGACTTGCGAAGCCGGCGTCTTCCTGCCGACCACGTTGAACGCGCCGGCATAGTCGATCGTCGCCGGCGAGAAGGCCGGATGATTGGCCATCGCCCGCATATCGATGCCGAACCGTTCCACCGCATAGCCGCGTTCGGCGAGCGCTGAGGCGACGATCTCCTGCGCGGCGCCTTCCTGCCCGCGCAGCGAAGGCGCGCGGACGAGCCGCTGTAACAGTTCGACCTGGCTTTCAAAATTGTCATCGACCGCGCGGGCGATGTGATCTGGATCGGGGAATGAGGATTTCATGACTAGCCTTCCTGACTGAACCGGCGGGGAGAAGTCGCGCGTCTCTCTTGCCCAGCCGGCACTGTCAATGGCCGTTCTGGCCGGCAGCATAGGTGCAACAGGAACCGTTGCCCGAGATAAGCGGGCCGGCGAGCCGGACGCCGCGTTGCCGGACGCATTTGCTCTCCATGCCGCGCCCTCCCAGCTATGCCGGACAGAGGGCCTTGCGCAGGGCCTCGACGAACTGCTTCAGCGGCGGGGTTGGGCCGACGTTGTATTTCCAGTTGGTCAGTCCGATGGTCAGCGAATCCTCGTAGCTCTGGCCGCGAAGATAGGTGACCAGCTTGTCGAGATCGATGATGCCGTCGCCCCAGGCAAGATGGCTGCCGCCGGCATCCGAGTCGGTGAAATGCACATGTGCGACGCGGCCGGCGACATGGGTGAAATTATCTTCGGGCCGTTCATGCGTCATCACCGCGCCGGCCACGTCATAGACGGAACGCTATACGCGTTCATGTGGCAACAACTCGAACGAGAGGCGAGCTAAGCTGAAGGCCTCATGAAGTAAAGTTACGCATCAGGTTTCAGAGAAACGTTGACACCCTGACGGTTTAATTCAAAACCTCGACCTAAAGGGAGATATTCAATGGCTCGCCATCCGTCGCAAGAAAATCGCATATCACAACCTAATGATGACACGGTCATCCCAGGCGTCAAGCGCAATGCACAAGATGTCATTGGGCTCATTGTCGACCAGCAGTCACAGTTCTCCAAAACAAACCGCCGGATTGCGCACGCGATTTTGAGCGAGCCGCATAGCTTTGCCGAAAAGCCTATCGAGGAACTCACCACTTGGCTCAATGTATCGGCGCCAACCATCACACGGTTTTCGCGCATGCTGGGATGTGACGGTCTAAAGGATCTCAAGCTCAAGATCATGGGGTCGGTGCGCGTCGGCATCCGTTATCTCGAACCCCAGACGCCGCCCGGATCCATCGCCGAAGTTGCGGAGCGCGTCAGCAAACGGGCGCAGAAAACCATTGCGGACATGCATCACAACGTCGACCTCGAACGCGCCCAGGCGGTCGTCGACAAGATCAGCGTCTGCCACACGCTCTACGCATTCGGAAGTGGCGGTGTCTCCTCATGGCTTATCGAGGAGATCCAGAACCGCTTTTTCCGGTTGGGTATACGCGTAATCCCCTGTAACGATCACCAGATGCAGTTCATGCTTGCAACAGCTGTTGAACGCACGGACGTCGTGATCTGCTGTTCGCTCACGGGCGCCAATGTCGAGCTCGAGAAGGCTGTAACCGTCGCTCGCGAGTACGGAGCGACAACCATCGCCCTGACACCGAGCGGAACCCCCCTGGCTTTCGCTGTGGACGAACTCCTGCCGATCGACTGCCTCCCGGACGAAGACATTCTGACGCCGGCGTCAATCCGCTACGCCTACATGATCGCAATCGACATCATATCCTACGGCGTCGCCATCGCACGCAAGGACGCGGGCCGGGAAAAGCTTCGCCGCCTCAAGCAGCAACTGGCGATCGCACGCGATGCGGCCCAGACACAACCCTTGTGCGACTGAGCCGGAAGATGTCAACTTTTTTGCTTTTTTGATCAAAAAATAGATCAAAAACTGACAAAATGCTCCGGACCAACGAAAAATGACACGGAAATGAAAATTTTGTTGGACAGCTAAAAATTTTTGCGCATAGTTACCCCACAGCAAGAGCTTAACCGGCCTTACAGTTTGTCTTCTAGGCCGGAGATACTGAAAGTCATCTGCCGGCACAGCCGGTCGGCCGAAATCAAAAAAAGCTATCATAATGGGGAACTAGCATGATT
>NZ_RZPQ01000545.1:0-4067 GCF_003999135.1 Mesorhizobium sp. M7A.F.Ca.CA.004.06.1.1
GCCCCCCTCTGTCCTGCCGGACATCTCCCCCTCAAGTGGGGAGATTGGCAGCTTCGCCGACCGCGCGTTCTTGCAACGTTGAAGATTGGCGAAAGCCGTGACGCTATCCAATCTCCCCACTTGAGGGGGAGAGGCCGGCAGGCCAGAGGGGGGCGCCGTAGAGTGCCGACATCGGCAGCACAACTTCGATCAAGCACTAGCGAATACCGAATGCTCAACTCCGCTTGAAATCGCGCCGCGTTCCGCCAATTGGTCAGGCACGCGCGGCCAAGCCGGAGCATTCCTCATGGACATCGTCTTCTCCTCAACCGTCGATCTCGCTGCAGCCATCGCCAAGCGCAAAATCTCCGCCGTGGAAGCACTCGACGCCTATCTGGCGCAAATCGATGCGCACAACCATGCGGTGAATGCCGTCATCTCGCTCGACAGGGAAGGCGCCCGCGAGCGTGCCAAGAAGGCGGACGCTGCCCAGGCGCGCGGCGCCGCACCCGGACCTCTGCATGGCGTGCCGTTCACGCTGAAAGACATGCACGAAACGTCAGGCATAAGGACCACGGTCGGCTTCCCGCCCTTTGCCGACTATGTCGCCAAGCAGGACAGCCCGGTCGTCATCAGACTGAAAGCGGCCGGCGGCGTGCTGATGGCCAAGACCAATGTCGCGGCCATGCTTTCGGACTGGCAATCGAACAACCCGCTGTTCGGCCGCACCAACAATCCATGGAATCTCCAGCGCACGGCGGGAGGCTCCAGCGGAGGCGCGGCAGCGGCAATTTGCTTGGGGATGACGCCGTTCGACGTGGGCACAGACATGCAGGATTCGATCCGGCTGCCGGCCGCCTTTTGCGGTGTTTATGGCTTGAAGCCGACGGAGCATCGTGTCTCGCTGGCCGGTGCCTTCCCCGATCCCGGCGGTGCCGCGCGCAGCGTGCGGCTGATGTCCTGCCTCGGGCCGTTGGCGCGCAGCGTGCAAGATTTGGCGCTGATTTATCAAATCATCGCCGGCCCGGATGGAAGCGACACCGATCTTGCTCCGGTGCCGGTCCAGGATATGCCGAAGCTCGACCCTAGGACATTGCGCATCGCCTTCGCGCCGTCCTTTCCCGGCTTTCCGGTGGCCGGCGACATCAGCGCCGCAGTCGAAAACCTCGCAAGGCAGCTGCAATCGGCCGGTGCCCTCGTTGAGGAGGCAAAACTGCCGAAACTCGATCTGCACCACGATCTGGAGCAGGGCGGCGCGCTGATCGGCATGATGCTGGAGGCCGCGCAGCCGGAGTCGCCGGAGGAGCCGACACCGGTCTCGCGCTGGTTCGAGGCACTCGCCCGCCGCGACAGGTCCATTCTCGCCTGGGACCGGTTTTTCGAAAACCATGACGCGCTGCTCTGCCCGGTCGCCATGACTTCCGCCTTCCCGCATTGCGAGCCGGGCACGCCGATCACGGTCGACGGCAAGGAGCAGAGCTACTGGATGCTGCCGGCCTATGGCGCCGTCTTCAACTACAGCGGCCATCCGGCGCTTTCCATCCCATGCGGACAGGGCAGCGAGGGCTTGCCGATCGGCTTGCAACTGGTCGGCAAACGCTGGTCGGAGTCACAGCTGCTCGGCATCGCCAGGGCAATCGAACCACTGACCGGCGGCTTTCGGCGTCCGCCCGCCTATTGAGCGAAACGCGACAATCCATAAGGGGCAAGTAAGGGGTCGCGCTCGCCGTCGAGGATTTCCCGAGCGGCGAACAGGCCGATGGCCGGCGCCAACGTGATGCCGGAATGCATGACGGCGACATAGACACCGTCCAAGCCCTCGGCGCGGCCAATGATCGGAAAGCCGTCGATCGGCGTCGGCCGGTAGCCGACCGTGTGGAAATCGAGTTCCAACCCATCGCTGTCGCGCAGCATGGCCTTCATGGCCGCAAACAGGGCGTGGGCGGTGGCTTCGGCATCCATGCCCGGATCGGCTCCGCCAAAATCCGAGCCGGCGATGATGCGGCCTTCCGCCGTCTGGCGCATGTGCAGCCGCTCGGCCAGCACCAGCCCGTTGAGCAGCTTTTCGTGCGGTCGCGAATGGACGATCAGGCCGGGCGGCGTTTCGATCGGCAGGTTGATCCCGGCGGTCGCGGCGATCTCCGGCGAGCCAACGCCGGCCGCGACCACCACCTCGTCCGATGCAATCAGGCCATGCGATGTGTCGACACCGGTGATCCTGCCGCCGGTCTGGACCAGGGCCGTCACCGTGCTGGAGATGGTCTTCGCGCCATGTCGCTTCGCGTCTGCCAATAGGGCACGGACGGCGGCCACGGGCTCTGCGACACCTTCTTCGGCAACATGCAGGGCAAAATCCGGAAGCTCGGTGAGATTGGGCTCGATGCGCGCTGCACCGGCGCGGTCGACTTGGCTGATGCCATAGCCCCAGGCGGAATGTTCCGTGGCGTAGGTTTCCATGTCGGCCGCCGGTAAGTCCCAGCACAGGCCGCCGCACCAGCTCAGCGGCAGGTCGGGCAGGTCCTGCGCCAGCCGCGACCATTCGGCCATGGCGCGGGTGCGCAGCCGGAAATAGGGCTCCGGATTGCCCCAGCTGGCGTTGATCCAGGCGAACGAATTTGGCGTCGCCACCCCACCGGCAGCACTGTCGGCAATCACCGTCACTTGCGCACCCGCTCTGCTCAGATGCCAGGCGGTGGAGGCACCGATGATGCCGGCGCCGATGACGATTACTTGTTTCGCCGCAGTCATGCTTGCTCCTCTGCCTCGTCATCCGGAGGGATGTTCATCCAGTGCCATCCCGGCAGCCGCTTGCCAACATCGCGCAGCGTAAAATATGCGGCAATGCACTGGCCGGAGCCACAGCACGACTGAGCTGTATGCTCTGACGGTGAGGCGGCGATCAGCAGCGCCCGAGCCGCCGGACCGGTCGACAGGCCGGCACTGCGCTGCTAGAAGCCCGGCCTGTCACACGGAAATCCCAGAGAATGCCCGAAGCAATAGAAGAAGAAGTGGCACGCCGCCGCACCTTCGCGATCATCGCGCACCCGGACGCCGGCAAGACGACGCTCACCGAAAAGCTGCTGCTGTTCGGCGGCGCCATCCAGCTCGCCGGCGAGGTCAAGGCCAAGAAGGACAAGATCCAGACGCGGTCCGACTGGATGAAGATCGAGCGCGAGCGCGGCATCTCGGTCGTCACCTCGGTGATGACCTTCGAGTATGAGGACAATGTCTTCAACCTGCTCGACACGCCCGGCCACGAGGATTTCGCCGACGACACCTACCGCACGCTGTCGGCGGTCGACTCGGCGGTCATGGTCATCGATGCCGCCAAGGGCATCGAGCCGCGCACACTGAAACTGTTCGAAGTCTGCCGGCTGCGCGACATTCCGATCATCACCTTCATCAACAAGATGGACCGCGAAAGCCGCGATCCGTTCGAGATTTTGGACGAGATCGAACAGAAGCTGGCGCTGGATACTGCCCCCGTCACCTGGCCGATCGGCCGCGGCAAGAATTTTGCCGGCACCTATCATCTGGCGCTGAATGCCGTGCGCGGGGGCGACGCGGAGAAAGAACGCACGCCGGTCAACGGTCCCGATTCCAACCGCGTCGCCGGCCTGCTGCCGGAAAACGAGCGCGAAGCCTTCATCGAGGAACTGGAGCTCGCGCGAGAAGCGTGCAGACCCCTTGATATAGAAGCCTTCCGCGAGGGCCATCTGACGCCGGTCTATTTCGGTTCGGCGCTGCGCAATTATGGCGTGCGCGACCTGATCGAGGCACTCGGCGCTTTTGGACCGCCGCCGCGCGCGCAGGAGGCGGACACCCGCAAGGTCGAGGCGACCGAAGAGAAGATGACGTCCTTCGTCTTCAAGATCCAGGCCAACATGGATCCCAATCACCGCGACCGCATTGCCTTCGTCCGCGTCTGTTCGGGTAAGCTCGAGCGCGGCATGAAGGCCAAGCTGGTGCGCACCGGAAAACCGATGTCGTTGTCGGCGCCGCAGTTCTTCTTTGCCCGGACCCGCGTTACCGCTGACGAGGCTTTTGCCGGTGATGTCGTCGGCATCCCCAACCATGGCACGCTGCGC
>NZ_RZPQ01000546.1:0-4047 GCF_003999135.1 Mesorhizobium sp. M7A.F.Ca.CA.004.06.1.1
GTGGTGCGCCGCAAGGACAGGGTGCTAGGCGTCTGGGTCAATCTGGATTCCGAGACCTTCGAGAACGTGCCGGTCTCCTATTCGGTGGCGACGACGCGGCCGCTGCAGGACATCACCGAACCCAACAGCTACAAGCAGCTGTCGCTCGGCGCCTCCAACCTCTACATGCAGCCCGCCGATGCCGGCGACAGCCCGGCGACGATCGAGGAATTCACGGCCGCACTGCGGGAGCGCAAGTCGGCGACCGGCCTCTACAGCGAGAATGTCGGCGGCGTGCAATTCCTGTCGCAGAACCTGTTCCGCGCCACAGTGAGGCTGGCGCCAAATGTGCCAGTTGGAACCCATAAAGCCCGCGCGTTCCTGTTCAAGAGCGGCCTGTTCATCAAGGAAAGCTCGGCCCAGCTCGAAATCCGCAAATCCGGTTTTGAACAGTCGATCTTCCGTATCGCCCACAATTATTCGTTCCTCTATGGCGTCTTCGCGATATCGCTGGCCATGCTGACCGGCTGGCTTGGAAGGCTGATCTTCCGGCGGGATTAATGCATGTCGCCCAAAGGTGGCCCCGCTTTTGGGCGAGCGACATGCATCGAATCAAGACCTGAAGTGCGTCGCGTGAATCCACTCAAACGCGACGCACTTCAGAACTTTTCCCGAAAAGTGGTTTCCCTTTACCGGGGCATGCGGTAGACCGCGCTCCCCAGCCAAATGGCAGACACAAACAATTCGGTTCGGCAGCGCAGCCCGTCCCCGGGCAGCGCGCGATTTCTCGGCGCCTGTCGGCTCGCCGACGACAAATACAGGAACTTGTCATGCGACCAGCCTTCGGCGGCATCGACTTCGGCACTTCGAACTCCACCGTTGGCGTGGTCCGCAACGGGCAGCCGCGCCTCGTCGCCCTGGAGGACGGCCAGGTGACACTGCCCAGTGCCGTGTTCTTCAACTTCGAGGACAACCGCACCTGCTTTGGCCGTCACGCCATCGCCAACTACACCGACAGCATCGAAGGCCGGCTGATGCGTTCGCTGAAGAGCGTGCTCGGCAGTTCGCTGGCCCATGAAAAGACCCGCATCAAATCGCGGTCGATCGGCTTCATGGACATCGTCGGCATGTTCCTCGGACATCTCAAGATGAGGCTGGAAGCAGATGCCGGCGATACGGTCGAGACCGTCGTTCTTGGCCGGCCGGTGCAATTCGTCGACGACGATGCCGAGGCCGACGCGAAGGCGCAAAGCGAACTCGAGAACGCCGCCCGTGGCCAGGGCTTCAAGCACATCGCTTTCCAGTTCGAGCCGATCGCGGCGGCGCTCGACTACGAACAAAAGGTGACATGCGAGGAACTGGCGCTGATCATCGATATGGGCGGCGGCACGTCGGACTTCTCGATCGTGCGCGTCTCGCCGCAGCGCTCCCGGTCGCTCGACCGCAAGGACGACATCCTGGCCAGCCGGGGCGTCCATATCGGCGGTACGGATTTCGACCGGCTGCTGAGCATCGCCCATGTCATGCCGCAACTCGGCTATTTGACGCCGACCAAGGACGGCAAGCGCAATCTGCCGGCAAGCTACTTCATCGACCTCGCGACATGGCAGCGCATCAACCTGGTCTACACCGCCAAGGCGATGACGCATCTGCGCCAGATCCGCTACGAGGCCGAGCGCGCCGACCTGGTCGACCGTTTCATCCACATCGTCGAACACCGCTATGGACACGCGCTGGCCGCACTTGTCGAAAAAGCCAAGATAGAGCTGACCGACAGGTCATCCGCGGAGGTCGTGGTGAAGCTGCCGGGTGCGGAGTTCGCGGCCGAAATCACGCGCAACGGGCTGGATGCCACGATCGCCAGGGACATCGAGCGGGTCACGGCGACGGTAGCGCAGACCATCCGGGACGCTGAGGTGAAGCCATCCGACATCACCGCGGTGTTCCTGACCGGCGGATCGACCGCGATCCCGCTGGCAAGGCGAGAAATCCTGTCGCTGGTGCCGCAGGCATCCGTCATCGAAGGCGACATGTTCGGCTCGGTCGGACTTGGCCTGGCGCTGGATGCGCAGCGAAAGTTCGGTTGACCGGGTCCATTGATATTCAGGTGATGCCGGCCTGCAAATGGCTGATACCTGCGCTTCCGGTGCTCACGTACTTTAAGTACGCTCCGCTCCGGTTCTCGGCATCAGCCATTTTCGACTCGGCCTGACCTGAATCTCAGCGAACCCTCGCCGTTGATCCGACGTACCCAGATGCGCCTTGAGCGCAATCTGGGCCAGGCTTGCCTGGCGATCGCGATGGGTGATCATGGCGAAGTCGCGTTTCGGCAGTTGGAGCGGCACCGACCTCAGACTGCCTTCGGCCACGGCGCGTGCCACGACAAGTTCGGAAATGATGGTGGCGCCGGCCCCCGCCTCGACGGCCTGGCGAATAGCTTCATTGCTCGGCAGCACCAGGAATATCTGGAGGTCGGCGAGCGAAATCCCTTCGTGGCGCGCCAGATCCTCCAGCACCTCGCGCGTGCCGGAACCGCCCTCACGGATGATCCAGCGCAGGCCCTTGATGTCAGGGCGGCCGGGCGCGACTTCGGGGATCTCCGGATGCGCGCTGGCAACCACCAGGATCAGCCTGTCGACGTCGACCTTGGTGCGGCGCAATATGTCGGACTCGGTGCGCCCCTCCACCAGGCCGAGATCCGCCGCGCCATCGAGGACATTGGCCTCGACCTGCCTGGTGTTGCCGATGGAGACGCTCAGCCTGACGGCCGGATAGGCTTCGTGGAAGGAAGCCAGCCGGCGCGGCAGCCAGTAGCTGGCGATAGTCTGGCTGGCGGCGATCGAGAGGCTGCCGGTGACGGTCTGCGAGACATGCTCCAGCACATTGCGCGCGGCGGCGGCCCGCTCGAGCACGGCCTTGGCCTCGGGCAGGAACCGGTGGCCGGTCTGGGCAAGCTCGATGTTGCGGCCGACGCGGTTGAACAGATGGACGCCGTGCTGTTCTTCAAGCGCCCGGATGGCGGCCGATGCGGCCGACTGCGAAATGCCCAGCAATTCCGCCGCCTTGGTCATATGGCCGCGCTCGGCGACGGCGACGAAAATGCGCAACTGGTCCAGGGTCATGCCTGTATTAAGAACCAATATCGATCGAATTTACAAGAACAACTGATTAGACGGATCGGTAGCTTTATTCTAAGTTTCCTCGTGAAGTTAGAAAAAATTCGCCGAGAGATCGCAGAGAGCAGAATGATCGGGCGGTTCAGATCCCTGCTTGCGCATTGGACCCGCGGCATAAGACGGCGGCTGGCCGGCGATCGCTACCACCCGGAAGAGCATTACATGCGCGGCCCCGGACCGAAGACGCGGGCCAAATCCATGGGCCGTACAGGCGCCACCGGATCATGATGCAGGGACCGCCGCGCGGCGCGAATTCGGCACCATCGCAACGCCCGCTTGCCGACACGCGGGCGCCTGACGAAGGCGACGGCGTCGACACCTCGCCTGATGTTTCCGACAGCATCGCCAAGACGACCTGCTACATGTGCGCCTGCCGCTGCGGCATCGACGTGCACATCAAGGATGGCAAGGTCCGCTACATCAACGGCAACAAGGACCATCCGGTCAATCGCGGCGTGATCTGCGGCAAGGGCAGCTCCGGCATCATGCAGCACTACGGTCCGGCAAGGCTGAAGAAGCCCTTGCTGCGCAGCGGGCCGCGCGGCTCCGGCGAGTTCCGCGAGATCGAGTGGGAAGAGGCGTTTTCGATCGCGACGGAACGGCTCTCGGCCATCCGCCGGACCGACCCCAGGAAGCTGGCCTTCTTCACCGGCCGCGATCAATCCCAATCCTTGACCGGCTGGTGGGCGAGCCAGTTCGGCACGCCGAACTTTGCCGCCCATGGCGGCTTCTGTTCGGTCAACATGGCGGCCGGTGGTCTCTATACGATCGGCGGTTCGTTCTGGGAGTTCGGTGAGCCCGACTGGGACAACACCCGGTATTTCATGCTGTTCGGGGTTTGCCGAGGCCGATCTTGATCGGGTTGGAATCGTGATCCTCGGCGACCCCGAAC
>NZ_RZPQ01000547.1:0-4037 GCF_003999135.1 Mesorhizobium sp. M7A.F.Ca.CA.004.06.1.1
GATCCGGTGCGAGCGGCCGCGCAGCAGCTTGCCGTCATCGCATGGCTTCAGCTTGGCCACCATGCAGCAGACCTTGCTCGAACCGACATCCAGCACCGTCAGGGTGCCGGACCGGCGCGACGCGGCATCGCCAGGACCGCCAAGCCAGTTCATATCTTCGTCTCCGGCTTGCGCTTCAGGCTCTTGGGTTTCTCGTTGAGGGCGGCTTCGCGCTGCGTCGCCGCTTCCGCCGTCAACTGCACGACCAGCCGGTCCGTCAGGCGCATGTCGACGGCGGCGATGTCGCGCGACAGCAAGCCGTTGTCATGATCCATCTTGACGAGTTCGGCGAGCGCCTGTTCCTCGTCATCCTCGGGAAGCTTGATGGTGATGCCATTGTCCAGCTTCAGGTCCCAGCGCCGTTCGCCAACACGGATATAACCCTTGATCCGGCTCGCGAGCTCGGGATATTTCTCGACCTTGGCCAGGAAATCGGGCGCGCTCGCCGGCGCGCCGATGCCGATCAGCAGCGGCAGGAGCGCCTGCTTGCCGCCCGAGAACGGCGCGATCATGGCGCCATTCCGCTCGATGACCGAAAGCGCGTCACCCTGTTGCCAGAGCGCGAAAGCCTCACGCTCCTCGACGCGCACTTCCAGAGTATGCGGGTAGACCTTGCGGACGGCCGCGACCTCGATCCACGGCAATGTCGCAATTCGTTCCCGCGCGGCCTCGGCATTAAAGCCGATCAGCGACGTCCAACCGTCGAGTTCAAGCCTGTCGAGTATGTCGATTTCCGAGGTCTGGCGATTGCCGACCACCTTGACCTGATCGACGGCAAAGCCGGTACGGGCGGTGATGCTCTGCACGATACCCTCGACATGACCGCCGAGATAGGCGCCATAGGCACTGCTCGAGAAAATCAGCACGGCCGACATCATGGCCGCGGAAAAGCGCGGCGCCTGGAATTCCCCGACGCCCAGGCGCGCCAGAATGCGCACCGGGCGGCGCAGCATGCGCGGCAGCACGAAATGGCCCGACGACAATGGCAGGCCGAACAGCGCCGGCCCCGCCGCGCCCCTCTCCCAACCTTGTCTCCATTTCAACGCAGGCACGAAGCGTCCTCCACCATCCAACTCAACAAATCGCCAAACGAGTGCCCGGCCTGGGCGGCGATTTCAGGCACCAAGGACGTCGGCGTCATACCCGGCTGGGTGTTGACCTCGAGCCAGACAATCTCGCCGTTTTCGGAATGACGATCATCGTAACGGAAGTCCGAACGGGAAACGCCGCGACAGCCGATCGCTTGGTGAGCCTTGAGCGCCAGTGTTTGTATTTTTTGGTAAATATTCGGTGAAACTTTTGCGGGGCATTCGTGCTTTGATCCCCCGGCGACATATTTTGAATCATAGTCATAGAAGGAATGGCCGGTCGGGATGATCTCGCAGACCCCCAGCGCCACATCACCCATCACCGCGCAGGTCAGCTCCCTGCCGTGGATGTAGCGCTCAACCATGACGGTATCGCCATATTTCCACTCGGACGAGCCGATCACCTGCGGCGGATGCGACTGGCCTTCATGTACGATGACGACACCGAAGCTCGAACCCTCATTGACCGGCTTGACCACATAGGGCGGCTTCATCGGGTGCTTGTTCTGGATGGCGAAGCGGCTGGCGACCTTCGATTCGGCGATCACGATGCCGACCGACTTGGCAACCCGCTTGGCCTGCTCCTTGTTCATGGCCAGAGCCGAAGCGAGCACGCCGGAATGGGTGTAGGGAATGCCGAGATATTCAAGGATGCCCTGAATGGTGCCGTCCTCGCCAAAAGGGCCGTGCAGCGCATTGAAGGCGACATCGGGCTTGAGCTCGGCAAGCACGGAGCCGACATCGCGCCCGACATCGACACGGGTGACCTGGTAGCCTTCCTTCTCGAGTTCATCGGCACAAGCCTTTCCCGACGAAAGAGACACGGGCCGCTCGGACGAAAAACCACCCAGCAAGACGGCCACATGCTTGTTTTTCATTCCCCGGCATCCCCTCTCTCACGGCGGACCAAAACCAGATTTTCCGCAACATTGAGTCAGAGTCTCCCGGCAGGTTGCCCCCCCCAGACGGAAACCGCTGAAAACGCGTCGAACGACTCAAATCAGGAAACGCTTTCGAGCAGAGAATCAGAGAGTTGATTCACTGGCAAGTGCTTACGATTCCGAGAGATTCACTTTCTGAGAAAATGGATGCGAAAAGCGTGTCGTTGAGTCTTTGCGGCAACGGTCGCGGACCGTTTCGGCCTCGTTGAAGTTCATGCATCACATGAACTTCAACTCGCGCGAAGGTGTGTTGGGATTCAGGTCAGGCCGAGTCGAAAACGATGGCTTTCGAGAACCGGAGCGGAGCGTACTCAAAGTACGTGAGCACCGGAAGCGCAGGAAGCCGTCGTTTGCAGGCCGGCATCACCTGAATATCAACGCACCTTAAAGGAGCTGCCCGAGAAACTCCTGAACTGCATGTCCCGGCCGGAAATTGCCGATGCGCTTGATTTCCCATTGCAGCCGGATACCGGAATTCTCCAGCACCCGCGTACGCACCGTCTCGCCGAGATATTCTAGGTCGTAGCCGGTCGCAGTTCCCGTGTTGATCATGAAGTTGCAATGCATCGGCGACATCTGCGCCCCGCCGATCATCAGGCCGCGGCAGCCCGCTCTGTCGATCTCCTTCCAGGCCGACGTGCCTTCCGGATTCTTGAAGGTCGAGCCGCCGGTCTTCTCGCGGATCGGCTGCACGGTCTCGCGATGGTTCTGCACGGCCTCCATCGCCGCCTTGATCGCCGCTCTGTCCTCGGCAAAGCCCTCGAACACGGCCGAGGTGAAGATCAGCCCGGCAGGCGCCGCCGAATGGCGATAGGCGTAACCCATATCGGCATTGCTCAGCGTCTGCACATTGCCCTTGCGGTCGAGCGCTCGCACTTCGACGACCCGCTCGCGCGTCTCGACGCCGTTGGCGCCTGCGTTCATCCGCAGCGCACCGCCGATTGCACCCGGAATGCCGTGGTAGAAATGAAAGCCGCCAATGCCGGCCTCGAGCGCCACCGCTGCGACGCGCTTATCGGGGGTCGCGGCTCCCGCCTTGATCCTGATCGGCGAAATCACCTCGGCCTCGCCGAAGCCCTTGGCCGAAAGGCGGATGACAAAGCCCTCGATGCCGCCGTCGCGGACCAGAAGGTTCGAGCCGACGCCGACGACGGTCAGTGGTATCTCTTCAGGAACGGCTTTGAGGAATGCTGCAAGATCTTCCTCGTCGGCCGGCTGGAACAGCACCTCAGCCAGACCCCCTGCACGGAACCAGGTGATCTTGTCCATCTCGGCGTTCGGCGTCAGGCGGCCGCGCAGGCCGGCAAGCCGGTCGCCCAGTCTGTCGATCAGGGCCTGGCCGTGCATCATGAGACGGTCCCGCCAAGCTCCTTGGGCAATGCATAGGCCCATTGGGTGATGTTGCCGGCGCCCAGGAAGACGACGAAGTCACCCGGCTTTGCCAGATCACGGATGACGGGCGCGATCGCCGCCGGACCCTCGATGTAGCGTGCGTCGCGATGGCCGCCGGCGCGGATGCGCGACACCAGCGCGTCCGAGCTGACGCCGTCGATCGGCTCTTCGCCGGCCGCGTAGACCGGCGCCACCATCACTGTGTCGGCGTCGTTGAAGCAGGTGGAAAACTCGTTGAACAGATCATGCAGCCGGGTGAAGCGATGCGGCTGGGCAATGGCGATGACGCGACCTTGGGTGGCGCTGCGCGCCGCCTTCAGCACCGCCGAGATCTCGACCGGATGGTGGCCGTAATCGTCGAATATTTCGACGCCGTCCCACGAACCGGTATGGGTGAAGCGGCGCTTGACGCCGGCGAAGGACGACAGGCCCTTCTTGATCGCCTCGGCCGACAGGCCGAGCTCATGCGCGACCGCGATCGCTGCCGTCGCGTTGGAGACGTTGTGGCGGCCGGGCATCGGCAGGCGCAGGCCTGCTATGACAGTCTGGCCGCCTGTCTTGCGGTCGCGGATCACCA
>NZ_RZPQ01000548.1:0-4034 GCF_003999135.1 Mesorhizobium sp. M7A.F.Ca.CA.004.06.1.1
GTCGATCACCCTGAACTTGGGCGCAGCTTCCATTATGCCACAAGCAAATGGCTGAGTTCGGAAACACGATGGCAGGCCGGCAAGCGCGCGCCGCTGCGCGGTGAGCATACGGACGAAGTGAGCAACACCTCAAGGCAGGCATCGCCAAAGGTAGCGGCAGAGGCGACCCTGAAACCGGCGCTCTCAGCACGCAATCGTCCCTTTCCTTTGCAGAACGTCCGCATCTTTGACTTCTCATGGTTTCTTGCTTCGGCGGGCGGAACGCGCTTTGCTGCTGCGCTTGGCGCCGAGTGCATCAAGGTCGAATGGAAGGAAAACCCAGACACACGCCTCGCCGCAATGGCACCCGTTGGGGGCCGCACGGCGCGCGAGGCCGCGACCGGCCCACTGCCGGGCGTCAGCGATCCCGACATGGGCGGCCAGTTCAACAATAAGAACGCGGGCAAGCGCGGGCTCTCGCTCAATATCCGCCACCCGAAAGGTATCGATATCGCCAAGCGGCTGATCGCAATCTCCGACGTCGTCGCCGAAGGCTTCTCTCCGGGCGTCCTCGATCGGTTAGGCCTGGGGTATGACGTCCTGCGCAGCATCCGTCCCGATATCATCTACGTCCAGCAGTCCGGCATGGGCAGTTACGGCACCTATGGCCGACTGCGCACCGTTGGGCCTATCGCTGCCTCGTTTGCTGGGATGAACGAGATGTCCGGTCTTGCCGAACCGGCGATGCCTGCCGGGTGGGGCTATTCCTATCTCGACTGGATGGGGGCCTATGGCTTCGCCCAATCGCTCCTCGGTGCGCTGTACTACCGCTCGGTCACCGGCAAGGGTCAGCATATCGATGCGTCCCAATGCGAAGCGGGCATCTTCCTTGCCAGCCAGGCCATCCTTGATTGGTCGGCAAACGGGCGAGTGTGGCAGCGTACCGGCAACCGCTCCCCTTATGGCAATGCCGCGCCGCATGGCGCCTATCGTTGCCAGGGGGCGGATCGCTGGATCGCGATCTCGTGCTGCGACCAGCGGTCATGGGCGGCGCTCGCCCATGCCGCGGGCCATCCTGAATGGCTAACCGATCCACGCTTCGCCAATATTGCGGCTCGTCTTGTCAACCAGGATGCACTGGACAAGGTGGTTGGAACGTGGACCGAGGGCGTTGAGGCCTATGACTGCATGAGCCGCTTGCAAGCAGCTGGCGTGGCCGCTGGCGTATGCCAGACGGCGGAGGATCGCTGCGATCACGATCCGCAGTTGCGGAGGCTGGAGTGGCTGACCGAAGTGCCTGGGACAAGGATCGGGACGTGGCCCGTGGCCGAAGTGCCGTTCAAACTTGGCCGCACACCCGCGCATGCAGGCGGATTGATCAACCGCGGAGCGCCTTGTTACGGCGAAGACAACGAATATGTCCTCGGTGAACTCCTCGGCCACTCAACAGCACAGATCCGCTCGTTCAAGCACGAGGGCGTTATTTGACCTCGGCAAGAATCCCAGGCGGATCAAGCCAAACAACCAGATGGATGACAATCAGATGACCAGCAAGCAGCGAAACAGCGTCGCCGACGGTACAGCGGCACGTGAACGCGTCGGTACGCGCTACCGTGATCCCGCTCTCGCCGAAGAATTGTCCCACGTCACTTGGAACAGCACGCTGGATGTGATGCTGTCGCACCGGTCGGTGCGCTACTACCTCGACCAGCCCCTTCCCGCAAATACCCTTGAGCTCGTCGTGGCGGCCGCACAGTCGGCGGCTTCAACTTCCAACCTCCAAGCTTGGAGCGTCATTGCGGTCGAGGACAAGGATCGCAAGGCGCGGCTGGCCGGCTACGCCGCGGACCAGAAGCACATCCATGACGCGCCGCTGCTGCTCGTTTTCGTCGCCGATCTGGCTCGCCTGCGTGCGATCAGCGATGAGCGGGGACATGCCGGTGTCGCACTCGATTACATCGAGGCATTCATCTTTGCCATCGCGGACGCCGCGTTCGCAGCGCAGAATGCCGCTGTTGCAATCGAGTCGCTCGGCCTCGGCTGCTGCTACATAGGCGCGATGCGTAACGACCCTCAGGCCGTCGCCAACGAACTGGGACTGCCCGACGAATCGATGGTCGTGTTCGGCATGACAGTCGGCCGCCCCGATCCGGCGGTGGCAACAGACGTCAAGCCGCGCCTGCCGCAAGGCATAATCCTCCACCGCGAGCGGTATACCCAAATCGACCCGGAGCTTATGGCGGCCTACGAGGCACGCATGCGGGAATTCCAGGCCGAACAGAACATGCGCAACATCGACTGGACTGAACAGACCGCGGCGCGGATAAAGGACGTTGCTGCACTGACCGGCAGGCACGTGCTCACGGACTTCCTGAAGGCGCGGGGATTTGGGCTCAAATAGTTGCGGTTGCGCGCGCCAATGTTGACTGAGAGACAGGGGCTGCGACTTCGTCAGGCTTGCGAACCGCCGGCCCTGTCACGTCGCCGAGATTCTCGGCAACTCAAACGCGTCTGTCGTGCGGACATAGGTGTTTCCTTGTGCCCTGGCGACAAGGCGCAATTTTTGTGTATCGACATGGAAGCGAACCGGGTCGATCAGCATGTCGTCGCGTATATGCATCATCTGGACCGTTCCCAGGATGAGCGAGCGCGATACCCCGAGAGGAACAATGCTGTGCAGCACGCACTCCATGGAGACGGGGCTCTCGGCAATTCGCGGCGCGGCGATCGTCACTGAAGCTTCCTCTGCAAGCCCGGAGCGCGAAAACTCATCGATTTCCGGCGCAAACTCGGCGGCGGTTATGTTCATCTGGTCCAGCCGATCCTCGTCGACCAGATTGACGACGAATTGGCCCGACATCCGGATATTGCGTCCTGTGTCCTTGTTGTCGCCTGCAGACCGGTCGACGATGCTGAAACCGACGACAGGGGGATCCTCGCTGAAGACATTGAAGAACGAGAATGGCGCTGCATTGCGCACCCCGTCCGACGCGACGGTCGTGACCCATGCGATCGGCCGTGGCGTGATCGTCGAGGATAGAAGTTTGTGCCGGTCAAGCGGCTTCAGCTCGGAGAAGTCGAACTGCATTGTCGTGGGGACCTCCGATGATTTGGCGGGGCAGACCAGTTTGGCTGGCGCCACGCCTTTCTAGCACCGGCAAAATCGATTGTTTGCTCTATATCGGAACGCGCGCATCGCGCTTAACGAGGCTGGTGCGTCAACGCATTGAAAGCATCTTCACCGCGGCTGCCGCTGCGCCAAAGCCATTGTCGATGTTGACCACCACAACTCCCGGCGAGCAACTCGCGAGCGCTGCGTTGAGCGCCACATATCCGCCGGCGGCCACGCCGTAGCCGACAGATGTCGGTACAGCGATCAACGGCGCCGCGATCAGCCCGGCGAGCACGCTGAAGAGCGCGCCTTCCATGCCGGCGACAGCGATAACAACCCGAAACATCCGGATTTCGTCGAGCCTTTCAGTAAGCCGCCACAATCCGGCGACACCGACATCGGCGACGATAGGCGCGTCATGGCCGTTGAAGCAGAGCGCTCGGGCGGCTTCCCGTGCGACCGACATATCCGACGTGCCCGCCGCCACGATGCCCACACCTGTGCTTGCAACGGGCATGGACCCGCCCAGCACCGCAGTGCGCGACAGTGGATCATAATCAAGTGCACTGCGAATGGCGAAATCGAGCGCCAGAAAATGGCTTTCGTCGAGACGCGTGAACAACAGCCGCTCTCCTTTCTCGGAAGCAGCGACGATGATGGCGGCCACCTGGGTCGGGCTCTTATGCTCACATAGCACCGCCTCCGGCACTCCGGTGCGCCTGCTGCGTTGCCAGTCGAGTTGAAAGTCGTTCATGGGCGCATGAACATCGCGCCGCGGCTGTAGGGCCGGGCGCCCACGAAGACGCGTCCTGCCTCGGCGCAAAGCCGCTGCGTGATCTCGACCAGCAGATGCTTCTGCGCGGACACGCCGTCGCCGAGTTCCAGAACCACGCCTGACCGCGTAATCCGGCAGCGCAACGTAACGCCACTGGCGGCAATGTCA
>NZ_RZPQ01000549.1:0-4029 GCF_003999135.1 Mesorhizobium sp. M7A.F.Ca.CA.004.06.1.1
TCACCTGCCTGCCGGCATCCTCTCCCCGTAAACGGGGCGAGGGGACGCTGTCGTTGATGATTTCGCCAATCGCCAACATTGCGGCCAGCCCTTTCTCCCCGTCACTATACGGGGAGAAATGCCCGGCAGGGCAATGAGGGGCGGCGCCAACCTAAGGTGATTGTCCTGGATAAACATGCGGGCGACGGCAACAGCGCCGCCTGTGATTTAATCAAGAATTTGGGAGGCAGCGGTGTCCGACAGAGTAAAAGTGCTGGTGGTGGGTCTCGGCAATATGGGTGCGTCGCATGCCAGCGCGTATCACCGGCTCGACGGTTTCGAGATCGTCGGCATTATGAGCCGCTCGATCAAGAGCAACACGAAGATTCCGGGAGAGTTAGCCGGCTACCCACTCTACGAGGATTTCGACCAGGCGCTGAAGGAAACAAAACCGGACGCGGTGTCGATCAACAGCTGGCCGAACACCCACGCCGAATATGCGCTGAAGGCAATCGCCGCCAACTGCCATGTGTTCATGGAAAAGCCGCTCGCCACCAACAATGAGGATGCCGAGAAGGTTGTCGCGGCGGCGCGGGCGAAGAACCGCAAGCTGGTGCTCGGCTATATCCTGCGCGTCCACCCGTCATGGATCAAGTTCATCGAGGTCGGGAAGACGCTCGGCAAGCCGCTGGTGATGCGGCTCAACCTCAACCAGCAGAGCAGCGGCAGCGCCTGGCACTGGCACAAGAACCTGATCGATTCGCTGATCCCGATCGTCGATTGCGGCGTCCATTATGTCGACGTCATGTGCCAGCTGACCGGCGCCAAGCCGGTGCGCGTGCATGGCATCGGCGCCAAGCTCTGGGCGGAAGCCGACAAGCAGAATTACGGCCACCTGCACGTCACCTTCGATGACGGCTCGGTCGGCTGGTACGAGGCGGGCTGGGGCCCAATGATGAGCGAAACGGCCTATTTCGTGAAGGACGTGGTCGGCCCCAAGGGCGCGGTGTCGATCGTCGCCGGCCAGCAGGCAAGCAATGCTGCCGAACTTGCAGAGGTTTCGAGTTCCGCCGACATCGACCGCCACACCAAGACCGATGCGCTGAAGATCCATTATGCTCAGGTCGACGGCGACAAGAATTTCTCGAAGCCCGACGAGATCGTCAGCATGGAGGACGAGCCCGGCCACCAGGAGCTCTGCGACCGCGAGCAGGCCTTCTTCCTGCGCGCCATCCGCGAGGATCTCGACCTCACCGAGCAGATGGATGCGGCGGTCAACAGCCTGCGCATCGTGCTGGCCGCTGAACAGAGCATCGCACTCGGGCGGACCATCGACCTGGCCTGACGCAATCCGGCTGCTGGCGGCAATCGTTTCAGGCCGGCGCTGCCCCTCACCCTTACCCTCTCCCCGTGAAGAACGGGGAGAGGGGGTCGTCAGCGTTGGAGCGTCTCCCTTCTCCCCGTCACTATACGGGGAGAAGGTGCCGGCAGGCGGCTGAGGGGCGGCGCCAACGTTGGCAAGATCAACGAACGACGGGAGAGAGACATGGTCACCGAAAGTCTGCTGAAAACCTATGCCGAGTCCGACGCGCTCGACCTTGCGGCACTTGTGAAGCGGGGCGACGTTTCACCGGGGGAACTGGTGGAGGCGGCGATCACGCTGGTCGAGCGGCTCAACCCGACGCTCAATGCGGTCATCCATCGCCTCTACGACATGGCGCGCGCCCAGGCCGAGACAATCGACACATCAGCGCCCTTCGCCGGCGTGCCGTTCCTGCTCAAGGAGCTGGCCTCGTCCTGGACCGGGGCACCGAACACCAACTCCTCATTCTACCTCAGGGATGTCGTTGCCGATTTCGACACCGAGGTCGTTCGCCGCATGAAGGCGGCCGGGCTGGTGCTGGTCGGCAAGTCGAACGCGCCGGAGAACGGTTGGTCGATCACCACCGAACCAAAACTCTACGGTGTGACCAAGAACCCGTGGAAGGAAGGCATCACGCCCGGCGGCTCGAGCGGCGGCGCTGCCGCGGCCATCGCTTCGCGCATGGTGCCGATCGCCGAGGCCAGCGATGGTGCAGGCTCGATCCGCATTCCGGCCTCCTGCTGCGGTATCGTCGGGCTGAAACCGTCGCGCGGCCGCGTCAGCCTCGCGCCGTTCGGCGACTATTGGTATGGCGGCGCGTACTTCCTGTGCTGCTCGCGCACCGTGCGCGACACGGCGGCCTATCTCGACGCGGTTGCCGGCGCGCTGCCGGGCGACCCCTATACGCCGCCGGTGCCCGATGGTTCTTGGCTCAGCCTGTCGGCACGGGCGCCAAAGAAGCTGCGCATCGGCTTTTCCGTCACGCCACCCAACGGCACGGCGATCGATGCGGAGGTGAAGGCGGCGGTGCTGGCAACCGTGGCTGCGCTCGAGCGGCTCGGCCACGACGTCGAGGAGCACGATATGCCGCTCGACGCGAACGCTGTGTGGAAGACCTACACCAACATGACCTGCGTGCAGACGGCGGCGACGTTCGACTACCTTGAGACGGTGATCGGCCGGCCGGTGACGCCAGGCGATGTCGAGGCGGTGACTTGGGCAATCATCGAGCGCGGCCGCTCGACCAGCGGCACCAGGCACATCTCCGATGTCGAGCAGCTCAGGCAGGTCGGCCGCGACATCGTCGGCGACCTCGGCGCCTACGATATCTTCATCACCCCGACCCTGACGCAGCTGCCGCGTCCGTTCGGCTATTACGACATGTCGGAAACCGACATCGACCGCTACAACGCCAAGTGGGCGGATTCGGTGTTTGCGTTCCCCTTCAACATCTCCGGCCAGCCGGCGATCTCGCTGCCGCTCGGCTGGTCGAAAGACGGCGTGCCGATCGGCGTGCAACTGGTCGGCCGCTACGGTGACGAGGCAACGGTGCTGGCCGCGTCGGCGCAGCTGGAGCAGGAGATGCCGTGGAGCGATCGGCGGCCACCGGTGAGTGGTTAGGTGCTGGCCACCTCACCACCGAGTTCCGTGGCGCCCCCCTCTGTCCTGCCGGACATCTCCCCCTCAAGTGGGGAGATCGGCTGCTACGACCACCTTCGCCAATATTCGACGTTGAAGACGAAGACCGACGCCGAAACAGTCAATCTCCCCACTTGAGGGGGAGATGCCCGGCAGGGCAGAGGGGGGCGCCGTAGAGCGCTATCTTTGAAAAACGACCACGCCCTCGCTACCCAATCCTCTCCAGCCGTCTCGGCAAGCGGTTCATGGCGACAGCCCCGTCCGGTGTGATCAGGAACTGATCCTCGAGATTGAAGCTGGCGAGGCCGTCTATGTAGAGCGGGATCTCGAAGGCCAGCACCATGCCGGCTTCGATGACGACATCGCTATCGGCGGCGATGAACGGCCATTGCTCCGAGAAGACCGACTGGCCGACGCCATGGCCGAAATGACCGCGGCGGTAGGTGCGCAGCCCTTGCCGCGCCAGGCTGTCGGTGGCGACGCGATGCACGTGGGTGAGCGTGGCTCCCGGAACAAGCGCTGCCAGCCCGTCGTCAAAGGCCCGCTCGGCGATCGCGTGCAGTTCGGCCTGCTCGGCGGATGGCGATCCGAAGGTGAAGTTGCGCGACATGTCGGAGGCGTAGCCGCCGACCGTGCAGACCATGTCGCACTTCAGCGGATCGCCAGGCATGGCTTTCGCATCGGTGCTTTTGGCCTTCGCGCCCAGCGTCACATATTCGGCTGTGGCGACCGGATGGGACAGGCCGGACGCGGCCGTGGCGACGCCTTGCCGATAGAGGGCAATGAGATCGCCCTGACGCATGCCGGCCATGGCATCGACCTGCAGCCGCTCCAGCCCGGCTTCCGACAGGATGATGCCTTGCTGGAGCAGATCGATCTCGCGCGGCGACTTGATGGCCCGCAACCTGTCGAGCACGGCCGAGCCGTCGACCATCGTGCAGCCCGGCAGCAGCGCCTGCATGACCGAGAGATCGGCGGCGGGAATAAAATCGAGATCGACGCCGATCTCTCGGTCATGCAGGCGCTGCTGCCGGGCTGCACGATGGTCG
>NZ_RZPQ01000054.1:0-16142 GCF_003999135.1 Mesorhizobium sp. M7A.F.Ca.CA.004.06.1.1
TGCGCACCATCGGCTCCTGGCCGACCAGCTCGGAAAAATTCGAAGGACGGTACTTGCGCGCCAGCACGCGATAGGCGGCGGCCTTGCCTATCTCCAGGCTTTTTGGTCCCGAATTTCCGGCTTCGCTCATACGCCCGTAAAGCTCCAAATGGCCGCGCCCGAAGGCGGCCGATTCCTGCGCATAGTCTCGCCCGCGCTGCAATGCGTCGTCAATGTCGCGAGAGGGGCCGATGAGGTGGGAGGCTGGAACAATGACCCGTTCCGGGCTCGTTAGGGCTGCTTCCTTCCGGACCTGACCCGGTTGGCGAGTGGATCGTCCACCACCAACCTCCCGCTTTCCATATCGGCAATTGCGCGACGAAATGCAAGTCCGCCGAAGAAATCGTTAAATGTCGAATCGGCGCACCAAACCGTGAGGGCGCAATGATTCACTTGCAGCCCCCTTGCCGCCGCTCTAGCCTTCATGTGTTGAGCAAACCAAGAAAAGCAAGGGAAACGCCGATGCTGCCGGGCCTGGAGGCCGGATTCACGCTGGACGCACGGCTGGAGGCGGACAGCGAGCAGTTGATGTGGCTTGGGCTGTGCGAACTGCGGGTGATGAACGACCGCCGCTGGCCGTGGCTGCTGCTGGTGCCGCAGCGGCCCGGCGCGGAGGAAATCCATGATATGACGCCGCTCGACCAGGCGATGCTGACCTTCGAGACCAACATGGTGGCGCAGGCGCTGAAGAAGGCGACCGGCTGCACCAAGATCAACACCGGCGCGCTCGGCAACATCGTGCGCCAGCTGCACATCCATGTCATCGCGCGCTCGGAAGGTGATCCCGGCTGGCCAGGCCCTGTGTGGGGACACGGCCTGCGAGAGCCCTATCAACGTTCCGACTTGCGACGGTTTGCCGAAACGATCAAGGCGGCGCTATAAGCGTTCCCAGTGTCCATCCCTCAACATATTCCAGAGTCCCCATGAGCTTCCGCCTGTTTGACGCGCCTTTGCGCGAGCCGAGCCAGTTCGTCGGCTTCGCCGGCAACACGATCGATCGGCAGTCCGAGAACCGCGCCGACGATTCGGTCGACAAGGCGCTGGCCGATCCGGCGACGCGGCTGCTTCTGATGCATGGCGGCCGGCTCTATTTGAAGCTCGGCGATAGCGGCGCTCTCGATCCCTGGTTCGGCGCCACCGAGAGCGAGCCCTTCAAGGTTTCCCTGGCGCAAGGCATCCTGCTCGGCTTTTCCGAACGAGGACCGGTGCTGGCCGTGCCCGCCGGCGTCGAACCCGAACAGCTTCCGGAAACAGTCAAGGCCATCGACTACCGCTCGGTCTACATGCAAGGGCTGATCGACGAGGCGGCGGCTGGCGCGATGGCGCAAGGGGCGGCCCTGCTCGCCTGGCATGCCAGCCATCGTTTCTGCAGCAAATGCGGTACAGAATCGCAGATGCGGGCCGGCGGCTACAAGCGGCATTGCCCGAATTGCGGCACAGAGCATTTTCCGCGCACCGACCCGGTGGCGATCATGCTGACGGCGACGCGGGAGAAGTGCCTGCTCGGGCGCGGCCGGCATTTCGCGCCGGGCATGTACTCGGCCCTTGCCGGCTTCATCGAGCCGGGCGAGACGATCGAGGCGGCGGTGCGCCGCGAGACGCTGGAAGAGGCCGGCATCCGGCTTGGCCGCGTCGTCTACCACGCCAGCCAGCCCTGGCCGTTTCCCTATTCGCTGATGATCGGCTGCTTCGGCGAGCCGCTCAACGACGACATCCAGGCCGACCTCAACGAGCTTGAGGACTGCCGCTGGTTTTTTCGCGACGAGGTGCGCCTGATGCTGGAAAGGACGCACAAGGACAATCTGGTCACGCCGCCGAAAGGCGCCATCGCGCATCACCTGATCCGCGCCTGGGTCGACTCGGAATGATGGCCGCGATTATTCAAAGACATTGCAGGAGCAGGGCATGATCCGTCACACCGTCGTTTTCACGCTGAAGCATCCGCCGCATTCGCTGGAGGAAAAGCGGTTCCTGGTCGACGCCAAGAAAATCCTCACCGCGATCAGGGGCGTCACGCATTTCGAGCAATTGCGGCAGATCAGCCCCAAGAACGACTATCGTTTCGGCTTCTCGATGGAGTTCGCCGACCAGGCTGCCTACAACAGGTACAACGACCATCCAGACCATGTCGCCTTCGTGCGCGACCGCTGGGTGCCCGAGGTCGAGACCTTCATGGAGATCGACTATGTGCCGCTGGGCGCGGTGATTTAGGGCATGGTCCCGAAAAGTGGAAACCGGTTTTTGGAAAAGACCATGCCTAGTAGCGATCAGTCCGCCACCTTCCACTGCTCACGCGACTCACTGGCCGGATAGACGCCCAGAATCCGCACTTCGCGCGAGAAGAAACGAAGCTCGTCCAGCGCCAGCTTGACCAGCGGGTCGTCGGGATGGCCCTCGATGTCGGCGTAGAACAGCGTCGCCGTGAAAGCGCCCAGCTGGTAGCTCTCCAGCTTGGTCATGTTGATGCCGTTGGTGGCGAAGCCGCCCATCGCCTTGTAGAGTGCGGCCGGCACGTTGCGGACGCGGAAGATGAAGGTCGTCATCATCTTGACGTCAGGCGACGGGCGCTCGGCCCATTGCTTGTTCTTGGTCAGGACGACAAAGCGGGTGACGTTTGAGTCGGTGTCCTCGACGTTTTGCTCGATGATATCGAGCCCGTAGAGGGTCGCTGCCAGCGCGGGCGACAGCGCCGCCATGGTGCGGTCCTTGACCTCGGAGACCATCTTGGCGGCGCCGGCCGTGTCGCCGGCGACGATCGCCTTCCAGCCGTTCTTGCGGATGTATTTGCGGCACTGGCCAAGCGCGTGGATATGGCTGTGCACCGTCTTGATCTCGTCGCGCCTGACGCCCGGCAGCACCATCAGCTGGAAATGGATGGGCAGGAAATATTCGCCGATGATGTGCAGCTTCGATTCCGGCAAGAGATGATGGATATCGGCGACGCGCCCGGCAATGGTGTTCTCGATCGGGATCATGGCGAGGTCGGCCTTGTTGGTCTCGACCGCGTTGAAGGCATCCTCGAAAGTCGGGCATGGCAACGGCTCCATCGAAGGGAACATGTTGCGGCTGGCGGTGTCGGAATTGGCGCCCGGCTCGCCCTGGAAGGATATTCTGTTGGTCTTTTCAGGCATGCCGATATCTCAGGTTGAAAGGATCTGTCTGGCGCGTTCGAGGTCTTCCGGCGTGTCGACGCCGAGCGGCAGCGACTGGACGATCTCGGCGTCGATGCGCATGCCGGCTTCCAGCGCCCGCAACTGCTCCAGCCGCTCGCGCCGTTCGAGCGGCGACGGCTTCAGCGCGACGAAACGCTCGAGTGCGTCGCGGCGATAGGCGTAGAGGCCGACATGATGGTAGAGCGGCCCCTCGCCCCAAGGCGCCGTGGCACGGGTGAAATAGAGCGCCCTCAGCCTGCTGCCCGAGAGCGGCGAGCCGACGATCTTGACGACATTGGGGTTGGTCTTTTCCTCGTCGCGGACGATCTCGACGCCGAGCGTGGCGATGTCCACCGCACTGTCCTCGAAAGGCCTGAGCGACGCGGCGATGATCTGGGGATCGATCGTCGGCAGGTCGCCTTGTACATTGACGACGGTTTCGACCTTGCGCCCGGGGTCGAGCGCGATCAGCGCCTCGTGGATGCGGTCGGAGCCGGATTCGTGATCCATGCGCGTCATCACGGCCTCGAAACCGTGCGCGCGCACCGCTTGCGCCACGCTTTGCGTATCGGTCGCCACCACCACTCGGCCAAGGCCGGCTTCGGCGGCACGGCGCGCGACATGGACGATCATCGGGGCGCCTGCGATGTCGGCCAGCGGCTTGCCCGGCAGGCGGGTCGAAGCCATGCGGGCCGGGATCAGGATCAGCGTGGACATTTCGGGTGCAAGGCGTCTCGAAAGAGGACAGGGAAAGTGGCAAAAGGTCTCACTGGAAGCGCCCTTATAGGTGTTGCAACGCCGCAGCAAAAGACCTAGTTTCCGCCCGATTTGACCGCCCTCGCAGGACGGGTCACGATACCGACGGACGGAGTGGACGGTTCTGTCCGCCGGAAAAGGGAGCAAGGGGCGTATGGATTCCAACGAAGTCAACAAACTGCTCGCCGGATTGCTCGGAACCGTTTTCGTCGTCTTCTCGGTCGGCATTGTGTCCGATGCGCTGTTTGCCTCGCCGGCGCCGGAAAAGCCCGGTTTCGCCATCGAGGCCGCCGAGCCCGCCGAAGGCGGTCCGGCCGCGCCTGCCGCCGCAGCCAAGCCGATCGCCGAACTGTTGGCGACCGCCAATGTCGAGCAAGGTGCTGCCGTCTTCAAGAAGTGCCAAGCCTGCCATTCCGGCGAAAAGGGCGGCCCCAACAAGGTCGGCCCGGACCTGTGGGACCTCATCGACCGCCCTGTCGCCGAGCATGAAGGTTTTGCCTATTCGGCCGGCATGAAGGAATTCTCCAAGGGCGGCGCCGAGAAGTGGACGTACGACAACCTCAACCACTTCATCACCTCGCCGAAGAAACTTGTGAAGGGCACCGCGATGGGCTTCGCCGGCCTGCCCAAGGACGAGGATCGCGCCAACGTCATCGCCTATCTGCGCACGCTGTCCGATAATCCCAAGCCGCTGCCGGCGCCGGGGGCTGCCGCAGATGCAGGCGCGCCCGCCGATGCAGCCGCTCCGGCAAAGCCGGCTGAGGGTGCCGCGCCGGCCGCTCCCGCCGCCCCGGCTCCGGCCGCACCGGCGCCTGCCCAATAGCCAGATATCATCTCGACGACCTTGAAAAAGCCGGGTTCAGCCCGGCTTTTTTGTTGGGAAAACCGCATAGGCGGCGACAAAGCCGCGCATGGCGGTTTTCACGAGCGCCAAATCATCTAGATTGCCATGAACGGGCATTGCGAAGAGGATAGTGCATGACGGTTGGCCGAACGCTTCTCAAGTCGTTGCTGGCGGCAGCCCTTCTGGCGGCGGGCTTGCAGGCTGCCCGCGCCGACGAATGGCGCACCACCTCATCGCTGATCGGCGAGTCCAAATACGGCGCCAATTTCCAGCACTACGACTACGTCAACCCGAACGCGCTCAAGGGCGGCACGCTGAATTCGGTGGTGCCAGGTACATTCGACAGCTTCAATCCCTACGTGGTCCAGGGATCACCGGCCGCCGGCCTCGTCGGGTTTGGCGGCGGCCTGCTCTACGACACGCTGATGGAGCAGGCGACCGATGAAGGCAGCACCAGCCATCCACTGATCGCCGATGCCTACAAATATCCTGATGATTATTCCTCCGCGACCTACCGGCTCGATCCGCGCGCCAAATGGCATGACGGCCAGCCGATCACCGTCGATGACGTGATCTGGTCGTTTCATGTGCTGAAGGCCAACAGCCCGCAATACAGCCGCTATTTTGAGAATGTCACCGATGCGGTGGCGATTTCGGATCGCGAGGTGGAGTTCCATTTCAACCAGAAGGGCAATCGCGAACTGCCCAAGATCATCGGCGACCTTGCCGTGCTGCCGAAACATTGGTGGGAAGGCACCGATGCCAACGGCAAGAAGCGGGACGTAACCAAGCCGACGCTGGAAATTCCGCTCGGTTCGGCCGCCTACAAGATCACCAGCTTCAAGCCGGGTTCGGAAATCATCTGGCAGCGTGTGCCGGACTATTGGGCGGCCAAGCTGCCGGTGAAGATCGGCCGTGAGAATTTCGACACCCGACGCTACACCTATATTCTGGACGACAACGCTGCCTGGCTCGCCTTCACCAAGGGTGGGCTGGAAGACATCAACCGCGAATACAGTTCGCGCAAATGGGCGACGGCTTACAATTTCCCGGCATTCCAAGCCGGCGATGTCATCAAGAAGGATTTCCAGACCCAGGCGCCGGAACCGATGCAGGGCTTCGTCCTCAACCAGCGGCGGCCGCTGTTCCAGGACCGGCTGGTGCGTGAAGCGCTGACCATTCCGTTCGATTTCGAGAGCATGAACCGCACACTGTTCTTCGGCTTCAACACCCGCACGTCGAGCTATTTCCAAGGCACCGAACTGGCCTCGAACGGGTTGCCGCAGGGCAAGGAACTGGAAATCCTGGAAAAATACCGAGACAAGCTGCCGCCCGAACTTTTCACCCAGGAATTCAAGCTGCCGGTTTATGATTCACCGCAGGCGGAACGGAAGTACCTGAAACAGGCGGTCGATCTCTTCGCCAAGGCGGGCTGGGTGATCAAGGGCGGCAAGATGGTCAATGCCAAGACCGGCGCGCCGTTCAAGTTTGAAATCCTCGGTTGGAACGACACCGACCAGGTCATCGCCAGCCCCTACATCGCCAATCTGCGCAAGATCGGCGTCGACGCCACTTTGCGCATCATCGACCAGACGCAGTACATCAACCGCGTCAACAATTTCGATTTCGATGTCGTTACCGGGATGCTGCAGCAGTCGGAATCGCCGGGCAACGAGCAGCGCGACTTCTGGAGCTCGAAAGCTGCCGACTCGCCCGGTTCGCGCAATCTGATGGGCATCAAGGACCCGACCGTCGACGCGCTGGTCGATCGCATTATCTTCGCGACCGATCGCGACGATCTCGTCGCCGCCACCCATGCGCTCGACCGCATCCTGCTGTGGAACTTCTACGTGGTTCCCCAATATTACCGGTCGGCGGTGTGGCTGGCCTATTGGGACAAGTTCAAATTCCCCGACAAGCAGCCTGCCTATGCCGGAGCCGACATCGATTCCTGGTGGATCGACCCGGACAAGGAGAAGGCGCTGGCGGCCAAATACAAGGGTGGCAATTGATGGCGGCCCTTGCCCGCCGCGACTTCCTGGCCCTGGGCAGTGCCGCGGCAGCCGCCGCCTTGTTGCCCGGCCGGGCCTTCGCCGAAATTGCGACCGGCACCAAGCTGCATGGCCTGTCGGCCTTCGGCGACCTCAAATACAACCCCGATTTCGCGCATTTCGACTACGTCAATCCGGACGCCCCAAAAGGCGGCCAGATGAATTTCGCGCCGCCGAACTCGACCCTCAATCAGAGCTTCCTGACCTTCAACACCCTGAATTTCCTGGTGTTGAAGGGAGAGGCTCCGCCGCGCGCCGAACTCTGTTTCGATTCCCTGATGACAAGCGCGCTCGATGAGCCGGATGCGGCCTACGGCCTGCTCGCCGAAACCGTTACCCTGTCGCCAGACCGCAACGGTTTCCGCTTCGCCCTGCGACCGCAAGCGCGTTTCCATGACGGCTCGCCGCTGACCGCGGACGACGTTGTCTTCGCGCTGAAGCTTTATAAGGACAAGGGCCATCCGAACCTTTCCCAGGCGTTGCGGTACATGACCGACGCGGTTGCGGTCGATCCCGCCACCGTCAACCTCACTTTCAACGGCGAACAGTCAGCGCAAAACATCCTGGCGATCGTGGGGATGCCGATCGTCTCCAAGGCCTTTTATACGGCCAATGATTTCGATGCCTCGACCATGACACCGCCGCTTGGCTCGGGTCCCTACAAGATTGGACGCGTGGCGGCCGGACAGACTGTCGAATATGACCGCGTGGCCGACTATTGGGGCCGCGATCTCCCAGTGAACCGCGGCCTCTACAATTTCGACCGCATCCGCATCGACTTCTATCTTGACCGGCAGGCGGCGTTCGAAGCCTTCAAGAAAGGCGACACGCATTTTCGCGAGGAATTCACCTCACGGGTATGGGCGACCGGATATGACTTTCCGGCGCTGAAGGACGGCAAGGTCGTCAAACGGGAATTTCCCGGCGAGAAGACGCCGGACATGCAGAGCGTCGCACTGAACCAGCGTCGTCCGCAATTCCGCGATGAGCGGGTGCGGCGGGCGATCGCCAGGTGCTTCGATTTCGAATGGATGAAGCGGGCCTTGTTTTACGGCTCCTACGAGCGTTCTCAATCGAACTTCGAACGGTCGGATTACAAGGCCGAAGGCCTGCCCTCGCCTGAGGAATTGGCCCTGCTGGAGCCGTTCCGGGCCGAATTGCCGCCAGAGGTTTTTGGTGAAGCGGTGACGCAGCCCCTTTCCGACGGTTCGGGCCATGACCGCAAGCTGCTGGGCGAGGCTTCGAGATTGCTTGCGCAGGCCGGCTGGAAGCGCGATGGCAGTTTCGTCGTCAACGACAAGGGTGAGCGGCTGCGGGTCGAAATGCTGGCGGAGGACGACGGCATCGTTCGCATCTACACCCCTTGGTCCGAGAATATGAAGGCGATCGGGATCGACGCATCGATCCGGCAAATCGATTCGGCGCAGTATGAGCAGCGGCACAGCAATTACGACTTCGATCTTGCCTTGCTGCATTGGTCGATCGGGGCGACGCCGACCGACGACAGCCTGCAGATGCTCTATGATTCCCGGATGGCGAAAATCCCGGGGCAGCGCAACTATCCGGGCACGGAAAGCAAGGCCATCGACGCCCTGATCGCGGCAGCCGGCAAGGCGAAAGACCGTATAGAACTCGTCACGGCGCTCAGAGCGCTCGACCGGGTCTTGCGCGCGCGGCTGGACTGGATTCCAACATACTATCTGGCGAATCACCGCGTCGCCTATTGGGACATGTTCGGCTTTGTCGAACAGAAGCCCGATTTCGGCTTTCCGGTCGAGACGCTGTGGTGGTTCGATAAGGGCAAGGCGGCAAAAATTGGCAAAGGCTGAGATGTTCGCTCAAGCGGGGCAAAAGGCCTGATGGGCGCCTATATCCTGCGCCGCATCCTGTTGATGATCCCGACCCTGTTCGGCATCATGGCGATATCCTTCGCCGTCATCCAGTTCGCCCCCGGCGGTCCGGTCGAACAGGTCATCGCCCGGCTGACCAATCAGGGCGGCAGCGACCGCCTCGGCGGCGGTGGCGGCGACGCGGGCGCTGGCAGCAATTTCGATGCAGCCGGTGACGTCAGTTCGAAATATCGCGGGGCGCAGGGGCTCGATCCGGAATTCATCAAGAAGCTGGAAAAGCAGTTCGGCTTCGACAAGCCGCCGCTCGAGCGCTTCGGCATGATGCTGTGGAACTATGCCCGCTTCGATTTCGGCGACAGCTATTTCCGCGACATTTCGGTGCTCGACCTGATCCTGGAGAAGATGCCGGTGTCGATCTCGATCGGGCTGTGGATCACGCTTTTGTCCTACCTGATCTCGATCCCGCTCGGCATCCGCAAGGCGGTCAAGGACGGCACTCCCTTCGACGTCTGGACCAGCGGCGTCGTCATTGTCGGCTATGCCATTCCGGGCTTCCTGTTCGGCATCATGCTGATGGTGCTGTTTGCCGGCGGGTCGTTCTGGGACTGGTTTCCGTTGCGCGGCCTCACCTCGGACAATTGGGATCAATTGTCCTGGTGGGGAAAGATCGTCGACTATTTCTGGCACATGACCTTGCCGCTGACCGCGCTGGTGCTGTCGGCCTTCGCCACCACGACGCTATTGACCAAGAACTCGTTCCTCGAAGAAATCCGCAAGCAGTATGTGGTGACGGCGCGGGCCAAGGGCCTGTCGGAACGGCAGGTGCTCTACGGCCACGTCTTCCGCAACGCCATGCTGATCGTCATCGCCGGCTTTCCCGGCGCCTTCATCTCGGCCTTCTTCACCGGCTCGCTGCTGATCGAGAACATCTTTTCCCTCGACGGCCTCGGCCTGCTCGGCTTCCGGTCGGTGGTCGAGCGCGACTATCCCGTGGTGTTCGCCAATCTTTACATCTTCTCGCTGCTCGGGCTGTTCGTCGGTCTCTTGTCCGACCTGCTCTACACCTGGGTCGATCCGCGCATCGATTTCGAGCGGAGAGACATCTGATGTCGGAGGCTACAGTCCCCGTGGACGCGGCACCCGCGCGGATCAAGCGGCCGTTTCTGTCGCCGCTCAACAAGCGGCGCCTGCAGAACTTCAGAGCCAACCGGCGCGGCTACTGGTCGCTGTGGATCTTCCTCGTCCTGTTCGTGCTGTCGCTGTTTTCCGAGTTCATCGCCAACGACAAGCCGATCATCGCCTCCTACAAGGGCGAGATCCTGTTTCCGGTGCTGGTCGCCTACCCCGAGGAAAAATTCGGCGGTTTCTATGCCGTCACCGATTATCGCGACCCGGTCATCCAGGACGAGATCAACGCCAATGGCTGGATGATCTGGCCACCGGTGCGCTACTCCTATCAGACCGTCAACAACGCCATTCCGGAAGCAGCGCCGGCCAGGCCGTCTTGGCAGTATGACGCCACGAAGCGCTGCAACCAGTATCCGAAGGGTGCCGCCGACCCCGCCTGCATCGTCGGCAACTGGAATTGGCTCGGTACCGACGACCAGGCGCGCGACGTGCTGGCGCGCGTCATCTACGGCTTCCGCATTTCGGTGCTGTTCGGCCTGATCCTGACCGCCGGCTCGGCCTTGATCGGCGTCGCGGCCGGCGCCGTGCAAGGCTATTTCGGCGGCTGGACGGATCTCTTGTTCCAGCGTTTCATCGAAATCTGGTCGGCGATCCCGGTGCTCTATCTCCTGCTCATCGTCGCCGCCATCCTGCCGCCGGGCTTCTTCATCCTGCTCGGCCTGATGCTGCTGTTCTCCTGGGTGGCGCTGGTCGGCGTGGTGCGGGCCGAGTTCCTGCGCGCCCGCAATTTCGAATATGTCAACGCGGCCCGGGCGCTCGGCGTGCCCAACCGCACCATCATGTTCCGGCACCTGCTGCCCAACGCCATGGTGGCGACATTGACCTTCATGCCCTTCCTGCTCTCAGGCTCGATCTCGACGCTGACCTCGCTCGACTACCTCGGCTTTGGCCTGCCGCCCGGCTCCGCCTCGCTCGGCGAACTGCTCAAGCAGGCGCAGCGGAACCTCAATGCGCCGTGGCTCGGCATCTCCGGCTTCGTCGTCATCTCGCTGATGCTGTCGCTGCTGGTCTTCGTCGGCGAGGCGACGCGCGACGCCTTCGATCCGCGCAAGACGTTCAGATGAGCGAAGCCCCCTTGCTCAGCGTACAGGACCTCAGCGTCGCCTTCAGCCAGGGCGGCGGCCAGTCGACGGCGGTCGACCACATCTCGTTCGACATCGCCAAGGGCGAGACGGTGGCGCTGGTCGGCGAATCCGGTTCCGGCAAATCGGTCTCGGCGCTTTCGGTGCTGAAGCTGTTGCCTTATCCAAGCGCCAGCCATCCCTCGGGAAAGATCCTGTTCCAGGGCGCCGACCTGCTGGCGATGAACGAGAAGCAGTTGCGGCAGGTGCGCGGCAACAAGATCACCATGATCTTCCAGGAGCCGATGACTTCGCTCAATCCGCTGCACACGATCGAGCAGCAGATCGTCGAGATCCTGAAGCTGCACCAGGGCACGGCCGACCGCCCGGCCAAGGAGCGCACGCTGGCCTTGCTCAACGAGGTCGGCATCCGCGATCCGCACAAGCGCCTCGATGCCTATCCGCACCAGTTGTCCGGCGGCCAGCGCCAGCGCGTGATGATCGCCATGGCGCTGGCCAACGAGCCCGAACTTCTGATCGCCGACGAGCCGACGACGGCGCTCGACGTCACCGTGCAGGCGCAGATCCTCGAGCTGCTGGCCGGGCTGAAGAGCCGCAAGGGCATGTCGATGCTGTTCATCACCCATGATCTCGGCATCGTGCGCAAGATCGCCGACCGTGTCTGCGTGATGACCAAGGGCAAGATAGTCGAGACCGGGCCGACCAAAGAGATCTTCGCCAATCCGCAGCATGCCTATACAAGGCATCTGCTGGCGGCCGAGCCGAAGGGCAAGCCGCCGGCCGCCAATGCCGATGCCAAGCCTGTCATGACCGGCAAGGACGTAAAGGTCTGGTTCCCGATCAAGCAGGGCTTCTTCCGCCGCACCGTCGACAATGTGAAGGCCGTCGACGGCATCGATGTCACCGTGCGCGCCGGCCAGACGCTGGGCGTGGTCGGCGAATCCGGCTCCGGCAAGACGACGCTCGGCCTGGCGCTGGCAAGAATGATCTCGTCGACCGGCACGATCCAGTTCAACGGCCGCGACATCAACCAGCTGACTTTCAACGCCATGCGGCCGCTCAGGCGCGAATTGCAGATCGTCTTCCAGGATCCGTTCGGCTCGCTCAGCCCGCGCATGTCGATCGCAGAGATCATCGAAGAAGGCCTCAAGATCCACGAGCCGAAGCTGTCGCCCGACGAGCGCGACGACAAGGTGGCCGCCGTGCTGAAGGAGGTCGGGCTCGATCCGGCGACACGCAACCGCTATCCGCACGAGTTTTCCGGCGGCCAGCGCCAGCGCGTTGCCATCGCACGCGCCATGGTGCTCAACCCGCGCTTCGTCATGCTGGACGAGCCGACATCGGCACTCGACATGAGCGTGCAGGCGCAGGTCGTCGATCTGCTGCGCAGCCTGCAGGCCAAGCACGATCTCGCCTATCTCTTCATCAGCCATGATTTGAAAGTCATCCGCGCGCTCGCCAACGACGTCATCGTCATGCGCAATGGCCGGATCGTCGAAGCTGGTCCTTCCCAGCAGATTTTTGAAAATCCGCAAACCGACTATACTCGGGCGCTGATCTCGGCCGCCTTCAAGATCGAGACGGCACCGGTCGGCATCGTCAGCGAGTGATTTGCGTAGAGAGGGACTAAAAGACCGCAATGGAAAAAGGCCGTATCCTGCTTGCCGTCACCGGCTTTCATCCGCAGCGCTGGCGCGAGCTCCTGTCGGCCGAGCGCGAGGTGGTGCTGGAGCCTGACGGCGCCAGCGACCCGTCGATCACCTATGCCGTGGTGTGGAAGCAGAAGCCGAACCTGTTGTCGTCGCTGCCCAATCTGCGCGCCATCTTTTCGATCGGCGCCGGCGTCGATCATATCTTCGCCGATCCCGGCCTGCCCGATGTGCCTGTTGTCAAGGTCGTCGCCGACAATCTCACCCAGTACATGACCGAATATGTCGTCTGGCGGGTTCTCGACCATCACCGCCAGGGCCTGCTCTACCGGTCGCAGCAGCCGAAGAAGATCTGGCACGAGCCGCAGCAGAGGCCTGCCGGTGACATTTCGGTCGGCATCATGGGCCTCGGCAGTCTCGGCCGCGCCGCGGCCTCGGTGCTTTTGTCGCTCGGCTTTGCCGTCAATGGCTGGTCGCGCACCGACAAGGCCATGGAAGGCGTCGCGACCTATTCCGGCGAAGCTGGACTGATCCCCTTCCTCAAGGCCACCGACATCCTGGTGGTGCTTTTGCCGCTGACGCCTGAGACCAAGGGCATTATCAACTACGGCGTGCTGAAGGAATTGCGGAAGCGCAACGGCCTCGGCGGTTCGGTGCTGATCAATGCCGGGCGCGGCCGTCTGCAGAAGGATGCCGACATTTTGCGGGCGCTGGATGACGGCACATTGAAGGAGGCGAGCCTCGACGTGTTCGAGGTCGAACCGCTGCCGAAGACCAGTCCGCTGTGGGGGCATCCAAAAGTGTTTGTGACGCCGCACGCGGCAGCGACCTCCGATCCGGTGCATCTGGCGCCGATCATGCTGCGCCAGATGGACGCCTTCGAACGCGGTGAAAAGCTGGACAATCTGGTGGACCGCAAGGCGGGGTACTAGCCAGGCAGAGCGATCTTCTTCTGCTTGTCCGGCTGGCCGCAGTCGCGTCGATCGATCGACCGGTTCATGGCATCGATCTCACCGCTTGCCTTGTCGGTATCGCGTTTGGCCTTGGAGCGCATGTCAGGCGTGAACGGGCCGAAGCCCATCGCCGGGTTGGAGAATGTCGGCTTGGCCTTCGCCGGAAGGTTGTATTGCTGCGCCAAGCCATTGCGCTGCGCCAGCAACTGATCGCACGGCACGGTGTCGTATTGCAGGGAGGACTGGACGTTCGCATCCTGCTGTTCCGACATCGAGGTGCCGCCGACACAGCCGGCGGTCAGCAGGCAAGAGGCCAAGATCATCATGTTCCAGCGCATCGGCTATGCTCCTCCTGATATCCCGCCCTGATGCGAGCAGATCGCAAATATCAGTCGCGCATGCAAATCGGACTTTTTCACAGCAAGAAGCGGCGAGGCTGCCCCTCCGCTGGCGCGTGGCTGACGGAGCATCAAACGAAAACCCGCCTGCGCGGCGGGTCACTGGCGCAAATCAGCACCATGGGCGAAAATGTGCTGAGGGCAGGGTGTCAAGAAAAAATTCCTATCGCTGCCGGTAAAAGCTGCCGACACCGCCGAACTGGCTGTCGTCAGGTCCTTTGTCGGGCTGAGTTCGGAGCCCCGGCCACAACGACCAACCCGTTGACGTGTTCCCCACGATCCTGCCGGATGACGGTTGGCTCCAGTGAGAGGACCGAAAGCCCGTTGGCGGCCAGGACGTCGCGCACATAGTGTTGCGCATGCGCGTAGCGGCGCGACGGCAGCAGCACGAAATCGCCATCGCCAGCCAGCGTTTCGACGGAAAACGCGAACAGGCCGTCCGTCGCCAGCAAGCGGGCAATCGTCTTCACCACGCCGTCCAGCGCGCCGACATAGATGAAAACATCGGCCACCGTCACCAGATCGGCTTTCGGACCGGCATAGGGAAAATCCCGCAGATCGGCCTTGTCGAGGAAATCGTAGACGCCCTTGGCCCGCGCCTTTCTTAGCATTTTGGCCGAAATGTCATAACCCTCCAGCCGGTCGGCGATCGGCCGCAGCCTCTGCCCCATCAGGCCGGTGCCGCAGCCGAGATCCAGAGCGAGCGGGAAGCGTCCCGGCCTTGCCGCTCGAATGGCCTGGTCGAGCATCCCAGGCAGGCGGTAACCCAGCCTGCCGACCAGGGACTCATCGAAGCTCTCGGCATAGTGGTCGAACAAGGTCTCGACGAAGGCGCTGGGGAGCGCGTCGGGCGCCGGCGCCTTGCCGATCAATTGCAGGTTCAGTGCAGCGCCTTGACGATCCGATGGATCGAGTTGCAGCGACATCGTCCAGGCCTGCGCGGCCAGCTCCGCCGCGCCCGCCGCCTGCTGCATCTCGCCGAGGCGAAACCAGCCCATCGCCCATTGCGGTGTCATTTCCAGGGCGCCGAGCAGCAACTCCGCCGCCGCCGCATGGTCCCCGTCCGCGTGCAGCATCTCGGCATAATCGGCACGGCGATCGGCGTTCAAGTCGCCGGACGAGGCCTGAAGCGGTTTCATGGCGATGGGTCCTGCCGGCGGATCGAGCCGGCGGTGCTCTATGCGGGAGTCAGCAGTGACTTACAACAGGCTTCCCGCCGCGGAATTATATCCTATCTTGGGGGATCATGCGCGCCAGCGACCTGCTTCATCCCCGGCCCGAGGGCCTCTATTGCCCGCCGGGCGATTTCTTCATCGACCCGGTCCGGCCGGTCGACCGGGCATTGATCACGCATGGCCATTCCGACCATGCGCGTTCCGGCCACCGCTCGGTGCTGGCGACGCGGCAAACGCTCGACATTATGGGCCTGCGCTACGGTGAGAATTTCGCTGGCACGACGCAAGCGGCACAACTCGGCGAGACGATTGCACTCAATGGCATCAGCGTCAGCTTCCATCCAGCCGGCCATGTGCTGGGCTCGGCGCAGATATCCGTCGAGCATCAGGGCACGCGCATCGTCGCTTCCGGCGACTATAAGCGGCAGAGGGACGCAACCTGCGCGCCATTCGAGCCGATCCCGTGCGATGTGTTCATCACCGAAGCGACCTTCGGCCTGCCGGTGTTTCGCCATCCGCCCGACACAGAAGAAATCGCCCGCCTGCTGAAATCGGCAGCGCAGTTCCCTGAGCGCTCGCATCTGGTCGGCGCCTATGCGCTGGGCAAGGCGCAAAGGGTGATGCGGCTGTTGCGCGACGCCGGCTACGACAGGCCGCTCTACATCCATGGCGCGCTGGCCAAACTCAGTGAATATTACCAGAGCCAAGGCATCGATCTCGGCACCCTCGAACCGGCGACCGTCGAAAGCGGCGGCAAGGATGATTTTACCGGCGCCATCGTCGTCGGCCCGCCATCGGCCTTCGCCGACCGCTGGGCGCGGCGTTTTCCCGATCCGATCTCGTGCTTCGCGTCGGGCTGGATGCGCATTCGCCAGCACGCCAAGCAAGGCGGCGTCGAGCTGCCGCTGATCATCTCCGATCATGCCGACTGGGATGAGTTGACCGCCACGATCAAGGAGACCGGAGCCGAGGAGATCTGGGTGACGCATGGCCGCGAGGAAGCGC
>NZ_RZPQ01000550.1:0-4027 GCF_003999135.1 Mesorhizobium sp. M7A.F.Ca.CA.004.06.1.1
GTCAACAACCGCTCGGTGGCGCTGCGCGTGCCGGCCGGCGACGCCAAGAACCGGCGCATCGAACACCGGCCGTCCGGCGTCGACGCCAATCCCTACCTGATCGCCGCAACCGTGCTCGCCGGAATCATCAAGGGCATGGACGAAGGTCTCGATCCGGGACCCGAAACGACCGGCAACGGCTATGAGGCAGCGGTCACGCGCACGACCATGCCTGTCGACTGGCGCGCCGCGATCGAAGCGGCGCGGACGTCCAGCTTCCTGAAGAACGCGCTCGGCGAGGACCTGCACCGGACCTTCGTGGCGATCAAACAGTCCGAATATCTGCGGGTGGCACGCACGGTCAGCGAGTTGGATTACCACCTCTATCTGCACGAGGTTTGATGGATTCATGATGGGCGGCGATCACTTTTTCGCCGCCTCCATCAAATGAGGTAGCGGATCTCCTGTTTAGAACATATCATGAACAGATGAGCGCACTTACCGTCCGTGAAAAGCTGGCGATCCTCTCCGACGCCGCCAAATACGATGCCTCTTGCGCCTCTTCCGGTGCAGCGAAAAAGGACTCGCTGAAATCAGGCGGCATCGGCTCCACCGAGGGCATGGGCATCTGCCATTCCTATGCGCCGGATGGCCGCTGCATTTCCCTTCTCAAGGTCCTGCTGACCAATTTCTGCATCTACGATTGCAGCTATTGCATCAACCGCTCGTCGTCCAATGTGCGGCGCGCCCGTTTCACCGTCGACGAGGTGGTGAAGCTGACCATGGACTTCTACCGGCGCAACTATATCGAAGGCCTGTTCCTGTCCTCGGGCGTCGTCCGCTCGCCGGACGAGACCATGGGCGAGATGGTCGAGGTGGCACGCCGACTGCGCGTGGAGGAGAAGTTCTCCGGCTACATTCATCTGAAGACGATCCCGGAAAGTTCGGCGGAACTGGTCGAGAAGGCAGGGCTTTATGCCGACCGGCTATCGATCAATGTCGAACTGCCGACCGACGAGGGTGTGAAGCGGTTGGCGCCCGAGAAGAAGCCGGAGACAATCCGGCTTTCCATGGCCAGGCTGCGCCAGAAGATGGAGGAGAAGGCCGAGCCGACTTTGAAGACCAGAAAGCGCGAACGCTTTGCGCCGGGCGGCCAGTCGACTCAGATGATCATCGGCGCCGACAAGACATCCGACGACGGCATCCTTCACACCAGCGCGCGGCTCTATGGCAGCTATCATCTGCGGCGCGTCTATTACTCGGCTTTCAGCCCGATTCCGGATTCGTCATCGTCGCTGCCCTTGCTGAAACCACCGCTGATGCGCGAACACCGGCTCTATCAGGCCGACTGGCTGATGCGGTTCTATGGGTTTTCGCAGCCGGAAATCCTCGCCGGGAGCAGCGACGGCATGCTCGATCTCGCCATCGACCCGAAGCTCGCCTGGGCGCTGCGCAACCGGGGGCAGTTTCCGGTCGACATCAACCGCGCCGACCGCGAAGCTCTGCTGCGGGTGCCGGGTCTCGGCACCAAGGTGGTGGCAAAGATTTTGGAGACGCGCCGGCATCGGCGCATGCGGCTCGAGGATGTCGGGCGGGTCTGCCAGTCGATCGCCAAGCTCAGGCCGTTCATCATCGCCGAAGGCTGGTCGCCTGGTGCGCTGACCGACAAGGCCGGCCTGCGCGACAGGATCGCCCCCTCCTGCGAACAATTATCGTTGTTCTGATCATGCGGCCAGCTGAACTTGATCTCGCCAGATACAGTGTACGGCTCGACAGCGAGACGGATTTTGCCGGCTGGCGTGACGCGGCACGGCGGCTGGCCCTGAATGAGGTCAGGCCCGAGGACGTCGGCTGGCATGTCGCGCCGGGCTCCGATCAGGCAGAATTGCCTGAAGTGCCTGCGGGCGCGCAACTCGCCGTGCCGCGCGACTTCATCGGGCATGCCGAAACGGCGTTCTGTCATTCCGATCCCGGCCGGTTTGCCTTTCTCTACCGCATGCTTTGGCGATTGCGCGATGAGCCTAAACTGCTGGAAATCGCGTCGGATCCCGACACCAGGCGGCTTGAGGCCATGGAAAAGGCGGTGCGGCGCGACAGCCACAAGATGCACGCCTTCGTACGCTTCCGGAAAATCGGCGACGGTGCCGATGAGCGCTATGTCGCCTGGTTCGAGCCGGATCATTTCATCGTCGAGCGCAACGCCGATTTCTTCGTCAGGCGTTTCACCGGCATGCGCTGGACGATCCTGACGCCCTATGCCTCCGCCGACTGGGATGGCGAAAGGCTGGCGATCGGGCCGGGCGCGGCCAAGGGCGATGCGCCTGATCAGGACGATACCGAGGCGCTGTGGCGCATCTATTTCGAGAACATCTTCAACCCGGCACGGCTGAAGGTGAAAGCCATGCAGAAGGAGATGCCGAAGAAATATTGGCGGAACCTTCCCGAGGCCTCGCTCATTCCAGACATGATCGCAGGAGCGGACAAGGCCGCCAAGGACATGATTGCGAAGATGCCGACAACACCCGCGCCGCACCACGCCAAGGTGCAGGCACGGCATTGGCCGAAGCAGCCCGCCGAAGCACCGGAAGATGATGCAGACACGATTCCCGAGTTGCGTGAGGTAGCGAAAGGCTGCCGCCGCTGCCCGCTGTGGCGCGACGCGACGCAGACCGTCTTCGGTGAAGGCCCCGACAATGCCAAGGTGATCTTCGTCGGCGAACAGCCAGGCGATCAGGAGGATCTCGCCGGCAAACCTTTCGTTGGTCCGGCCGGCAAGGTGTTCGATGCGATCCTGGATGATGCCGGTGTCGATCGGCAAAAGGTCTATGTCACCAACGCGGTCAAGCACTTCAAGTTCGAGCCGCGCGGCAAGCGCCGCATCCACTCCAAGCCGAATTCCGGTGAGATTCAGGCCTGCCGCTGGTGGATCGACCAGGAATTCGAGCTGATCAAGCCGAACCTCGCCGTGGCACTCGGCGCGACGGCGGCGATGTCGCTGCTCGGCAAGGCGATCCCGGTGACAAAGATGCGCGGACAAGTGATCGAGCGCGAGGACGGATTGCGCGTGTTCATCACCATCCATCCCTCCTTCATTCTGCGCATCCGCGAGTCCGCGGACAAGGAGGCTGAACGCGAACGGTTTCTGCAGGATATGAAGCTGGTGAAGCGGCTGATGGCCGCCTGATCAGTCTGTTTTCGCAATTCCGGACGGAAAACCGCTTCACACTTTTCCTGGAATTGCTTCAGCTACCTGATCAGAATCGCCCTGAGATCGTTGACATTCGTGCCGGTCGGGCCGGGTACGAAGAGATCGCCAACCGCGTTGAAGGCCGTCCAGGCATTGTTGCCGGCAAGCATGGCCTTGGCATCGACACCGGCCGAGCGCATGCGCGACACGGTCGAGCCATCGGCGAAGGCGCCGGCATTGTCTTCCGAACCGTCGATGCCATCGGTGTCGGCGGCCAATGCGTGGATGCCTTCGACGCCGTTGATGCCTATGGCGAAAGCCAGCAGGAATTCCGAGTTGCGGCCGCCCTTGCCTTTCGCCCGCAGGGTCACGGTTGTCTCGCCGCCCGATAAGATGAGCACCGGCTTCGAAAATGGTCGGTTGCGCGTCGCCACTTCGCGCGCGATCGCGGCATGGACGCCGCCCACCTCGCGCGCTTCGCCCTCGATGGCATCGGAGAGGATAACGGCCTCGACACCCTGCCGTTTCGCTTCCGCAGCGGCGGCTTCCAGCGATACCCCGGCCGAAGCGACCAGATGCACCTCGTTGCGCGAAAAACGCTCGTCGTCCGGGCTTGGCGCATCGGCGGCCGGCGAATTGATATGCGCCATCACCGAGGCCGGCAGTTTCATGCGATAGGCCGATATCGAGGCCAGCGCGTCGGCGCGGCTGCCTGTATTCGGTACGGTTGGGCCGGAGGCGACCATTGCCGGATTGTCGCCGGGAATATCGGAGACGATCAGCGACACCACCCTGGCCGGCCATGCGGCCGCTGCCAGCCTGCCGCCCTTGATGGTGGAAAGGTGCTTGCGGATGGTGTTC
>NZ_RZPQ01000551.1:0-4022 GCF_003999135.1 Mesorhizobium sp. M7A.F.Ca.CA.004.06.1.1
CGCGGCCTCGCCGTCATGGAGATCCTGGCCCGCCATCCCTCGGGCATGACGCTGACAGAAATGGCGGAGGAAGCGGGCCTCACCCGCGCCGGCGCCCGCCGCTTCCTGCTGACACTCACCGCCACCGGCTATGCAACACAGGCCGGCCGCGTGTTCTCGCTGTCGCCGCGCCTGCTGACGGTTGCCCGCACCTGGCTCGGCGGCGCCTCGCTATGGGCCTTCGCCGCGCCCATCATGCGCTCTGTGGCAGCACAACTGAACGAGGCCTGCTCGGCGGCCATCCTGTCGGGTGAGGATGTCGTCTATGTCGCCCGCATTCCCGGCCGCCGCATCCTCAGCGTGTCGCTCGACGTCGGCACCAGGCTGCCGGCCTACTGCACCTCGATGGGACGCATCCTGCTTGCCGGCCTGACATCAGGGGAATTGGACGCATTCCTCGGTCAGGCGACCATCGAGAGACGGACACCGAAGACGATCACCGATATCAGGCTGCTGGCCGGCGCCATCGGCAAGGCGAAGGCCGACGGCTTTGCCATCGTCGATGAGGAACTGGAGCTCGGCCTGCGCTCGATCGCCGTGCCGATCCGCGACCGGGCGGAGCGCACAGTGGCGGCCATCAACGTCTCGACGCAATCGGCGCGGTTTTCGGTGACGGAGATGGAGCGGGAGATACTGCCGGTGCTGGTTGAGGCCAGGCAGCGCATCGAGGATTTTTTTGTCGTCTAATCAATCGCCCGAAAACTCTTCAAACGCCAGCGCCGCCCCTCATTGCCCTGCCGGGCATTTCTCCCCGTATAGTGACGGGGAGAAAGTAGCTGGCGCAACGCCATCGCCTTTCCTGCAACATTGGCGATACCGGCGACAACAGCGTCCCTCGCCCCGTTGACGGGGAGAGGATGCCGGCAGGCAGGTGAGGGGCAGTGCTAACGTCGACAATTGCCTCTGATCAATGCTTGATACGATCCCGCATCGCGTACCATAGCATCCCCAGCACATAGAGCGGCCCACGCAGCGCCGTGCCGCCCGGGAACGGCATCGGCGTCAGCGTCGAGAACAAGTCAAGCCGCGAGGCATCGCCAGTGATCGCTTCGGCCAGCAGCTTGCCCGACAGCGTCGACAGGATGACGCCCTTGCCGGAATAGCCATGCGCAAAATAGACCTCGCCATAGTGCCCGATGTGCGGCAGCCTGGATGTCGTCACCGACACCAAGCCGCCCCAGGCCTGATCGATGCGGCAGCCCTTGAGCTGCGGAAAGGTCTTTTCCATATGCGGCCGCACGAAGCCGGCAATATCGGCCGGCGGTGACGGCGTGTAGCGTTCGCCGCCGCCGAACAGCAGGCGTCCATCCGCCGACATGCGGTAGTAATTGACGACGAAGCGGGTGTCGGACACCGCGACATTGGCCGGGATGACATTGCGTGTGCCCTCCAGCGGCTCGGTGGCGACGATGTAGTTGCCGACCGGCATGATGCGGCTGTTGACGCGCGGCTCCAGCCCGTTGAGCAGAGCGTCACCCGCCAGCACGACATGTCTGGCCCGGACCGATCCCTTTGCAGTCGAGACCCGGATCGAAGGCTCGCGCTCCAGTTTCACCACCACCGAATTCTCGTGGATGATGACGCCGACCGCAACTGCCGCACGGGCAAGGCCCAGCGTGTAGTTCAGCGGATGCATGTGGCCGCCGAGCGGCTCGTACATCGCGCCATGGTAGGATGTGTCGACCTTGGCTCGGGCTTCCGCCGCCGACAGGATCTCGGCATGCGGAAATTTCATCACCGTGGCCAGACACTCGGCCTCTTCCTCGAGATCCCTGAGGTCGGAGCCATTGACCGCGCCGACCAGATGGCCGGTCAGCCTGAGATCGCAATCGATGGCGTGGCGCTCAATGATATCGAGCACCAGCCCGCGTGCCTCGAAGGCAAGATCGAACAGCACCTTTGCCCGCTCCGGCCCGTAGAGTTTGACCAGGCCCTTGGCGCCCTTGCGCAGGCCGGGGATCATCTGGCCGCCATTGCGGCCCGACGCGCCCCAGCCGATCTTGCCGCCTTCGAGCAGCACCACTTTCACGCCGCGCTCGGCGGCGTGAAGGGCGGCTGACAGGCCGGTGCAGCCGCCACCGACGACAACCAGGTCGGTGTCGACGTCGCCGACCAGCGCCGGATGGTCCGGCGCCGGATTGGCGGTGGCGACATAATAGGATTTGGCGATATCGAGGCCCGAATTGAAACCCGTTGAACTGGAAGCCATGTTCACACCTTCAGCAGAAGGTGGTCGCGTTCCCAACTCGTCACCACGCCCTGGAACAGGTCGAGCTCGACGCTCTTGACGCGCAGATAGGTCTGGAAGAAATCCTCGCCGAGCAGTTCCCGCACCGGCTCACATGCCTCGAAACGATCGAGCGCCTCCTCCATCGTTTTCGGCAGCGTGCTCTTGATCTTGTAGGCATTGCCCGACGCTTCGGCCGAGCGCGCCAGTTTCTGTTCGACGCCAAGATAGCCGGCAAGCAGCGAGCCGGCGATCGCCAGGTAAGGATTGGAATCCGCACCCGGAAGCCGGTTCTCCACCCGCCGCGCCGCGCGGCCCCCGGCCGGCACGCGCAGGCCGCAGGAGCGGTTGTCATGCGACCATTCGATGTTGGCCGGCGCGCTGTGGTTCGGCCTTATGCGGCGGAACGAGTTCACGTTGGGCGCAAACAGCGGCATGATTTCCGGGACATATTTCTGCAGGCCGCCGATGAAATGGCCGAACATTGCGCTGTCGGCATCGTCGCTGCCGGCAAACAAAGTCCTGCCGGCCTCGTCGATGACCGACATGTGCAGATGCATCGAGCTTCCCGCCTGTGCGGCGATCGGCTTGGCCATGAAGGTGGCGTGCATTCCGCTCTGCTGCGCGGCCTGGCGCGTCAGCCGCTTGAACAGCAGCACCTTGTCGGCCAGCGGCAGCGCATCGCCATGCAGGAAGTTGATCTCAAGCTGCGCCGTACCCGATTCATGGATCAGCGTGTCGAGCGGCAGGCCGGCCGCCGCCGCATAGTCATAGACTCGGCGGATCACCGGCTCGAACTCCTCGAGCGCGGCCATGTCATAGGGATGCTGCACACCCTCGGCACGGCCATTGGCGCCGATCGGAGCGGTCAGCGGCTGGTCCGGATCGGGATTGGGCGCGGTCAGATAAAATTCGAGCTCCGGCGCCACCACCGCCCGCCAGCCGCGCCTGGCGTAGAGGTCGAGCACGGCGCGCAGCACATGGCGCGGCGAGGCCATCCAGGGCCGGTCGTCCATATGGAAGGCATCGGCGAAGACATAGGCCTTGCCGGGAGCGGCACCCGGCGCCAGGCACAGCGTCGAGACATCGGGCACCATGCGCATGTCCGGGTCCGAATAGGCAAAACCCTCGTCGATCGAGCCGGAGTAGCGGCCGTCGATGCTGACCAGGAAAGCGCTGCTCGGCAGATAGAGCGCGCGATCTTCCAGCGCCTGGAGGAATTTGGCCGTCGGCAAGGCCTTGCCGCGCAGGACGCCGTTCGTGTCGGGCACCAGGCACTCGACTTCGTTGATCCCGTGCCGGGCCAGCCAGGCCTTGGCGTCGTTGCCGCTGGAGAGCGAGATATTCGTGTTGTTGTCAGGCATTTCGTTCATGTCCGTATCAAAGAGAGTATGGCTTGGGCGGCCACATCCGTTCCAGGTTTCAGCGCCATTTGGGCTGCATTGTCCTTGAGGCGGGCGCGCATGGCATCGTCGGCCAGCAGGCCGAGAATCGCTTTCTCCAACACTCCTTCGGTCCAGGCGTCGCGGCCGATATGGTCACCGACGCCGGTTTCTCCGGCGCGGCGCGCATTGTCGTGTCCGTCCCAGCAATAGGGCATGATCAGTGACGGCACGCCGAAGCGCAGCGCTTCGCAAAAGCTGTTGTTGCCGCCGTGATGGATGAACAGGTCTGACTTCGCCACCACCGAGGGCTGCGGAAACCAGGCGTCGAGATAGACATTGTCCGGCACCGCACGGTAGGCGTCGCGCAGGCC
>NZ_RZPQ01000552.1:0-4021 GCF_003999135.1 Mesorhizobium sp. M7A.F.Ca.CA.004.06.1.1
ATCGCCGTGATCATAATGCCCGACAGCGTCGTCAACGCCATGCGCACGCCGGTCAGCCGGCGGGTGAACGGGCGCAATGCGTCGAGGTAGATGTCGAAACCGTTCCTGATGTAGCGGTCGTCGCCGTCGGCCGAGAACAGTTTCAGCGTCTGCACGTTGGAATAGGAATCGACGATGCGACCGGTGATCATCGAGCCGGCCTCGGCGGTTTCCTCGGCATGCTTGCGGATTGCCGGCAAGTAGAGCTTGGCCAGCCAAGCGAAAGCGGAAATCCAGATCACCACCAGCACCGCCAGCCTGAGATCGAGGCCTGCGACCAGCGCCAGCGTCGTCACCGTGTAGACGATCATGAACCAGACGACCTCGATGAAGCTTTCCATCAGGTCGCCGGTGGCTTGCCCCGCCTGCCAGACCTTTGTCGCGATGCGGCCGGCGAAATCGTTCTGGAAAAAGGCGTAGGACTGGCGCGAGACATGCCGGTGTGCCTGCCAGCGCACCAGATTGTAGAAGCCCGGCGTGATGGTCTGTTCATCGACCAGCGCCGACAGGCCGACGACGACGGTGCGGATGACCAGCACCACCACGACCATGAAAACCAGTTCAGGACCGGCGGCGGCCCACAGTGCGTGCCAGCTGCGCTCGGCGGGAAGCTGGTCGAGAATATCGACGAGCCGCCCGACGAAGTAGAACAGGCCGGCCTCGACCAGCGGCGCGATGCCGCCGATGACCAGCATGGCGAAGAAGGCGAACTTCGCCTGGCCGACATAGTGCCAGAGGAAACCGCCGACGCTGGTCGGTGGCCGAAGATTCGCTGGCTCCCTGAACGGATAGACCCAGTTCTCGAACCAGCGATAGACGGCTGTCATCATGCGGCGGCCATCATTCTGCGGCTTGCCCCTTTGCAAGTGCATCGTTGGCGGGGTCGGCGGGACCGCCCTCAAGCAGGAACCCGCCCGACTGGCGCTGCCAGAGCTGCGCGTAGAGCCCGCCGCGGGCGACGAGTTCCTCGTGCGAACCTTCCTCGATGACACGGCCTTTGTCCATCGCCACCAGCCTGTCCATCGCCGCGATGGTCGACAGTCGGTGCGCGATGGCGATGACGGTCTTACCTTGCATGAGCTTGTAGAGGTTCTCCTGGATCGCCGCCTCGGCTTCGGAATCAAGCGCCGAGGTCGCTTCGTCAAGGATAAGTATTGGCGCATCCTTCAACATAACGCGAGCAATGGCGATGCGTTGACGCTGGCCGCCGGACAATTTGACGCCGCGGTCGCCGACATGGGCATCGAAGCCCTTCCGGCCACCGGCATCCGAAAGCCCTGATATGAAGTCCAGCGCCTCGGCGCGCCGCGCCGCCTCGACAAGCATCTCGTCGGTGGCATCGGGCCGGCCATAGAGGATGTTCTCGCGCACCGAACGATGCAGCAGCGAGGTGTCCTGCGTGACCATGCCGATCTGCGCACGCAGCGAATCCTGCTTCACACCGGCGATCTCCTGGCCGTCGATCAATATCTGCCCGGCTTCGAGGTCGTAGAAGCGCAGCAACAGGTTGACCAGCGTCGACTTGCCGGCGCCGGAGCGGCCTACGATGCCGACCTTTTCGCCCGGCTTCACCGCCAGCGACAAGCCTTCGATCACACCCTTCTGCTTGCCGTAGTGGAAGCGGATGTCCTCGAAGCGGATTTCACCCCTGGAAACGCTGATCTCCTTCGCGTCCGGCCTGTCCTCGACAAGACGCGGCAGCGAGATCGAGGCGATGCCGTCCTGCACCGTGCCGATGTTCTCGAACAGGCCCGACATTTCCCACATGATCCATTGCGACATGCCCCACATCCTGAGCACAAGGCCGATGACCACGGCGACCGCGCCGATCGTCACTGCTTGCCCCAGCCACAGCCACAACGCCATCGCGGTGACGGAGAACAAGAGCAATGCATTCAGGATGTAAAGCGAGCCAAAAAGCACTGTCACCAGCCGCATCGACCGGTAGACCGTTTCGAGAAAGCCGGACATGCCGTCTTTGGCGAATGACGCTTCGCGGCGTGCATGGCTGAACAGCTTGACCGTCTGGATGTTGGAGTAGCTATCGACGACCCGGCCGGTCATGATCGAGCGCGCATTGGCCTGCTCCTCGCCGACCTTGCCCAACCGCGGGATGAAGTAGCGCAGCAAAAGGATATAGCCGACCAGCCAGACGCCGAGCGGCGCGGCCAGCCGCCAGTCGGCCGAGCCGACGATGAGCAGCATGCCGAGGAAATAGACGATAACGTAGTTCAGGACGTCGATCACCTTGATGACGCATTCGCGCACGGCGAGAGCCGTCTGCATCAGCTTTGTCGCGATGCGGCCGGCGAACTCGTCCTGGTAGAAACTCATCGACTGCTTGAGCAGATAGCGGTGCACCTGCCAGCGGATGCGCATGGGATAATTGCCCATCAGCGTCTGCTGGTTGAGAAACGAATGCAGCCATACCGTGCCCGGCAGCGCGAACAGCACGATGAAGGCCATGCCGGCGAGCTTCCAGGCTTCCGTCTGCAGGAAGGTTTCGCGATTCTGCCCCGACAGCCAGTCGACGATGCGGCCGAGAAAGCCGAACATCCATACTTCCGCGATCGCGATGGCCGTCACCAGCACCGCGTCGAAAAGGATATATGGCCATGCGCCGCGCGTATAATGCAGGCAGAAGGCAACCAGCGTCTTGGGCGGCTCGACCGGTTCCGCTGCGGGGAACGGATCGAGCCTTTTTTCAAACCAGCTAAACAACAACATAGGTTATGCCTGTGAAATGTGTGTGCCGCTTACGCGGCACGTGAGCGTACGAAATCCGCGGAACCCATGGCGTCAAGGGCCGACGGTCTGGAATCACCCGGACCGTCGGCCCTGCTTCGCGCAATATAGGGGCTCGCGGGCTTTTCGCCGACAGCTGCGCCAGACGATCCTGACGACACGGTGCCGCCAGCCCGGTTTTTCGCGCCCGGCCGGATCAGCCGGATGATCCGGCGCACCAGCGAAGGCCGGCTCAGATCGGGAACCGCGCGCGAAAAATCGACATCCGGCAGCATGCCGCGATGCGGCCGGCGGCGAACCTCGGCGTGCACCGCCGACGAATAGGTGTCGCCGATCAGCAGCGCCCAGGTCGGCAGTCGATGGATATGCAGGCTCCTCGAGCCAGGTATTCTATAGGGATCGAACATCGGTCCGTCCTCCGTGTGAAAATCGAGATAAAAAGGCGAAGCAATATCGTCCGCCGGCATTCGGCCGGAGGCATGCTTTGCGTCGGTCTGGACATGACAAGCATCGGTCCGGACAGGTTCAGCTGGGGTGTTCAGCCCTTTTGACTTTTTGAAAAACATCGCAGGATTCCTTCGAGAGCCGAAAAATCGTTTCGGCGGGAATCGGTGCGATCAAGTCTTAGAGAGTCAGGAGAATCGTCGTACCGAAACCGCCGGCAGGCAGGTAAGCCCACGAGAGGGGCGCTGGATGTGCATGATCATCATGAATTACCCCTCCATCGGTTCGGGTTGACAATCCTGGCTGTATACCCGACCTCGCAGAAAATGGCCACCCGCAGGTCCAGCAATTTCCAAAACCGCCAAGCCGCTGTGGCCGATCCGCCACTTATTAGAAGGACGCGGAAATGAACTGTCGTCTCCGCATCGCGCTCTACCAGCCTGACATTGCCGGCAACACCGGGACAATCCTGCGCTTCGCCGCGTGCCTCGGACTTGGCGTCGACATCATCGAACCGGCCGGATTTCCGCTCTCCGACAAAGCGCTCAAGCGAGCCGGCATGGACTACCTCGAAATGGCTGCCCCGGCATGTCGACTGGCATGCCTTCGAGGAATGGCGCAAGGCTGGTTCGCGCCGGCTGGTGCTGCTGTCGACCAAAGCCACGACGGCCTACACCAGCTTCATCTTCGCCGAAGGCGACATACTCCTGTTTGGCCGGGAATCCGCAGGCGTGCCGGATCCTGTCCATCAGGCGGCTGATACGCGGCTGACCATCCCGATGCAGGGTACGGC
>NZ_RZPQ01000553.1:0-4015 GCF_003999135.1 Mesorhizobium sp. M7A.F.Ca.CA.004.06.1.1
GAGATGTCCGGCAGGACAGAGGGGGGCGCTGTCCCGCCGGCATTTCGAATAATTGAACCTACTTCCCCGGCCGTCCCGTCTTCCCCGGCCGGCGTTTGTCGCGGCGTGCGTCGCCTGGATCCTCGTATGAGCCGATGCCGGCGCGCTGGCGAACGATTGGCTTAGCGGAATCGTCGCGTTCCTTCGCGTCCCCCTCTGCCCTGCCGGGCATCTCCCCCACTTGGGGGGAGATTGGCTGCGGCTTGGCCGGCACTTTTCCTTCGACCGGCTTTTCCGTCCGCCGCACGGTCATTTCATCGAGCGAGTTCTTCTTGAACAGCGGCTTGACCGGCTCGCCGGGTATGCCGAAATCGGAGCCATGCGCCTCTTCAGCCGACTGTTTCTTGAACAGCGAGCGTGACACCGCGCCGGCCGGCGTCGGCATGTCGGTGCCCGGGCCCATATCGTCGATCGAGGGTTTCGAAAACAGCGGTTTTTTCACCGGTACGGCGCCGTCGGCGCCCATCTCGTCGAGATCAGGCTTGCGGAAGAGGTTGGGCCGGGCAGCCCTGGCGGCCTCTTCGGCGGCGCGCGCTTCGTCGAACTTGCGGAAACGCTCCTGTTCTTCTGCTGTCCGATGTTTGGCCACGCCCTTGTTGTGCTTGCCCTTTTCGCGGCCGGAGGCCGGGCTTTCCATGTCGGCGTATTTGGCCAGCGGGTCTTCGGAGATGGACAGTTCCATCTCACGCAGGCGCTTGATCTCGTCGCGGATGCGGGCCGCCTTCTCGAAGTCGAGATTGGCTGCGGCATCGCGCATCTGCTTTTCCATCGCGTCGAGATGGGCCTTGAGGTTGTTGCCCATCATGGCGCCGGCACTGTCGGTGAACTGCGAGATGTCGGCGCGGACGTGGTCCTTCTCGTAGACCGAATCCAGAATATCGGAGATGCGCGACTTGACCGATTCCGGGGTGATGCCGTTGGCCTCGTTCCACTCCACCTGCTTTTCGCGGCGGCGGTTGGTTTCGGCCATCGCCCGTTCCATCGAGCCGGTCACCTGGTCGGCATAGAGGATGACCTTGCCGTCGACGTTTCTGGCGGCGCGGCCGATGGTCTGGATCAGCGAGGTTTCCGAGCGCAGGAAACCTTCCTTGTCGGCGTCGAGAATGGCGACGAAGCCGCATTCGGGAATGTCGAGGCCTTCGCGCAGCAGGTTGATGCCGACCAGCACGTCGAAGGCGCCGAGGCGCAGATCGCGCAGGATCTCGATGCGCTCCAGCGTGTCGATGTCGGAGTGCATGTAGCGCACGCGGATGCCTTGTTCATGCAGATATTCGGTCAAATCCTCGGCCATGCGCTTGGTCAGCACCGTCACCAGCGTGCGGTAGCCGGCCTTGGTGGTGTCACGGATTTCGCCGACGACATCGTCGACCTGGGTCTTGGCCGGGCGGACCTCGACCGGCGGATCGATCAGGCCGGTCGGGCGGATGACCTGCTCGGCGAAGACGCCGCCGGCCTGCTCCATTTCCCAGCCGCCGGGGGTCGCCGAGACGGCGACCGAAAGCGGACGCATGGCATCCCATTCCTCGAAGCGCAGCGGCCGGTTGTCCATGCAGGACGGCAGACGGAAGCCGTATTCGGCCAGTGTCGCCTTGCGGCGAAAGTCGCCGCGATACATGCCGCCGATCTGCGGCACGGTGACATGGCTTTCATCGATGAAGACCAGCGCGTTGTCGGGAATGTACTCGAACAGCGTCGGCGGCGGATCACCCGGCTGGCGGCCGGTGAGATAGCGCGAATAGTTCTCGATGCCGGCGCAGGAGCCGGTGGCTTCCAGCATCTCGAGGTCGAAGCGGCAGCGCTGTTCCAGCCGCTGCGCCTCAAGCAGGCGGCCGGCCCGCTCGAGTTCGACCAGCCGGTGCTTGAGCTCTTCCTTGATCGACTTGATCGCCTGGTTCAGCGTCGGGCGCGGCGTCACATAGTGCGAATTGGCGTAGATCTTGACGCTTTTCAGCTCGCCGGTCTTCTGGCCGGTGAGCGGGTCGAACTCGGTGATCTGCTCGATCTCGTCGCCGAACATCGAGATGCGCCAGGCGCGGTCTTCCAGGTGGGCCGGGAAGATCTCGATCGTGTCGCCGCGCACGCGGAACGAGCCGCGAACGAAATTGATGTCCTGGCGCTTGTACTGCTGGGCGACGAGATCGGCGAGCAGCGCGCGCTGGTCGAGCCGATCGCCGATCTGCATCTGGAAGGTCATCGCCGTATAGGTTTCGACCGAGCCGATACCGTAGATGCAGGACACCGAGGCGACGATGATGACGTCGTCGCGCTCGAGCAGCGAACGCGTCGCCGAATGGCGCATGCGGTCGATCTGCTCGTTGATCGAAGATTCCTTCTCGATGAAGGTGTCGGTGCGCGGGACGTAGGCTTCCGGCTGGTAATAGTCGTAGTAGGAGACGAAATACTCGACGGCGTTTTCCGGGAAGAATTTCTTGAACTCGGAATAGAGCTGCGCCGCCAGCGTCTTGTTCGGCGCCAGGATCAAGGCAGGGCGCTGCGTCTCCTCGATCACCTTGGCCATGGTGAAGGTTTTTCCGGAGCCGGTGACGCCGAGCAGCACCTGGGTCCGGTCGTTGTTGTCGACGCCTTCGACCAGATCCTTGATCGCGGTCGGCTGATCGCCGGCCGGCTCGAAATCCGAAACCATCTTGATGGCAATGCCACCTTCGGATTTTTCCGGGCGGGCGGGGCGATGCGGCGTCCACAGCACACCGTCCTTGTGCAGCGGATTGCCGGATTCGATCAACGCCGAAAGGGCGGCTACCGTCGCGGTGACGCTGCCCGAAGCCATGGTCTCGGCGTCTTCCAGCGAAATGTCGAGACCCGCGACCGGGTTGAGGCCCGCTGCCGTGCGCTCCCTCGCCGTCGCCGCCCCACCCATCGAGGTGCCGCGCGAACTGCGTCCCGGCGAGCTTGAACGCTCGGGTATCTTCTTCGACGGCTTCGGCGATTTGCCGCCGTCGCCCTTGCCGGCAAGACGCCCTTCCTTCTCGGCCTCCTGCTCGATCTGCTCGGCCCAGTCCGCGATCGAACCGGTCAGCGGCGTGCCAGAGAGCTCCGGCTGCGGCATCTCGGCGAAGCCGCCTCTGTGCAGCGGCTCCGAAGCGTCGAGGAAATCGGTCAGCGGACTGCGCCGCTTCGGCGCGGCGCGGTCGTCATTCGCCGTCGGCGGCGTTTTTTTGTCGGGAGATTTGGCCATGTCCCGAATATGGGATTTCCTGGCCAAAATGGAAAGAGCGCGGTGGGGAGAGGCGTGCCGGACAGCGCTGCTCCTGACAGCAGGCTGTCAGGAGCAGGCGGGAAGGTACGCCCGAAAGCCTCTTGTCGCTACACGCCCCTGGCGGCTGATGCGACCTGCGTAGCCGACCCGTTCAGGCGCGGCACCACGACGAGGCGTTTGATCTTGCCCTTCTTGAAGGCGGCGAGGAAACGCGCATAATCCTTGAAGGCGACGCAGCCGCTCGACTGGGCGTAGCGGCCCCGAAGCAGATACGTATGGGCCAGAAACCCGTCGCGATTGTACTTGTTGCGGCCATCGACCGGCGTCAGGCGCAAGGCCTCCACACCATGAAAGCGCGACTCGCGCAGCGACAGATTGTAGGTGTTGGGCGGTGTCGGTCCGCGGTTCTTCTGGTCGGCATAGCGCGGCTGGTCCGTCATCGCGCCGATGCCAGAATGCGCCTCGAGCCTTGAGCCGTCAGGCATGTAGACGGTGGCGGCGCTGATATCGTAGACGGCGACGCCATTGCCGGCGCCGCTTCTGGATCCCGGCGAGTTGAACAGGTTCCTGAACGCCTTGCCAAGGCCGCCCGAAGGCGTGTCCGGCTTGGCGTAGGCCAGCACATCGCCGCCATCGGCCGGCCGGCCTTGCCGCGCCGGTTTTGCCGGCTGGGCCTGCTGGACCGTCTCACGCGCCGGCTTCGATTGCTGGGCGGGCTTGGGCTGCTGAACAGATTTGGGCTGCTGGACCGGCTTAGGC
>NZ_RZPQ01000554.1:0-4002 GCF_003999135.1 Mesorhizobium sp. M7A.F.Ca.CA.004.06.1.1
TTCCTGTTCATCCATAGGTAGCGCCTTTGGCCGCGCCGGCAAACAGCATGCTTTTTCTCGACTCTTTTCGCTTTTCATGCCAATTCCCGCGCCATGGCACTCGACATCAAGATCTGCGGCTTGAAGACCGGCGCGGCAATGGCCGCGGCGCTGGCCGGCGGCGCCAGCCATGTCGGGTTTATCTTCTTCGCCAAAAGCCCACGCTATGTCGAACCCGCCGAGGCTGGCCGCCTGCGCGAGGCGGCGCGCGGCAAGGCGATGGCGGTTGCTGTCATCGTCGATGCCAGCGACGCTTTCCTGGATGAAATCCTTGCCCAAATGCAGCCCGACATGCTGCAACTGCATGGCGCGGAAACGCCCGAGCGCGTCGCCGAGGTCAAAGCCCGTTATGGTTTGCCGGTGATGAAGGCGCTGCCGCTCAGCGAGGCTGCCGATCTCGAACGGATAAAGCCATTCATCGGCATATCAGACCGGTTCCTGTTCGACGCCAAGCCGCCGAAAGGCTCAGAACTGCCGGGCGGCAATGGTGTTGCCTTCGACTGGCGCATTCTTGTCGGCCTTGACGGCGGCGTCGATTACATGCTTTCCGGTGGGCTCAACGCCGCCAATATCGGCGATGCCCTTCGGCTTGCCGACCCGCCCGGAATAGACATTTCCTCAGGCGTGGAAAGCGCACCGGGCGTCAAGGATCCGGCGCTGATCGAACAGTTTTTCCGGGCCGTCAGGACCGCGCGGAACACCCGCGCAGCCTAGTAGTGCCTTAAACCAGAGCATGTCCCGGAAAAGTGGGAACCGGTTTTCCGACAAGGACATGCTTCATAAGTCAAGATGCCAGGAGATCGGCGATGAACAAGCCGGCGACACCCAATTCCTTCCGCACCGGACCCGATGAACAGGGCATGTTCGGCATTTTCGGCGGTCGTTTCGTTGCCGAAACGCTGATGCCGCTGATCCTCGATCTGGAGCAGCACTGGAACGAGGTCAAGAACGATGCGAATTTCAGGGCCGAGCTGACTGACCTGTCGACCCATTATGCCGGGCGACCCTCGAAGCTCTATTTCGCCGAAGGCCTCACGAAGCATCTCGGCGGCGCAAAGGTCTATTTCAAGCGCGAGGATTTGAACCACACCGGTTCGCACAAGATCAACAACTGCCTCGGCCAGATCCTGCTGGCCAAGCGCATGGGCAAGAAGCGCATCATCGCCGAGACCGGCGCCGGCCAGCATGGCGTGGCATCGGCCACGGTCGCGGCCCGCTTCGGCTTCCCCTGCGTCGTCTATATGGGCGCCACCGACGTCGCCCGGCAAAGCCCCAATGTCTTCCGCATGAAGCTGCTCGGCGCCGAAGTGCGCCCGGTGACCGCTGGTCACGGCACGCTGAAGGACGCCATGAACGAGGCGTTGCGCGACTGGGTGACCAATGTCGAGGACACCTATTACCTGATCGGCACCGCCGCCGGCCCGCATCCCTATCCGGAGCTGGTGCGCGACTTCCAGTCGGTAATCGGCACCGAAGCGCGGGCGCAGATCCTAGAGCAGGAAGGCCGACTGCCGGACACCATCATCGCCGCTGTCGGCGGTGGTTCGAACGCCATCGGCCTGTTCCATCCCTTCCTCGACGACAAAGAGGTCCGCATCATCGGCATCGAGGCCGGCGGACGCGGCCTTGACGGCATCGAGCATTGCGCCTCGATGAATGCCGGCGCGCCGGGCGTGCTGCATGGCAACCGCACCTATCTCCTGCAGAACGCCGACGGACAGATCATGGACGGCCATTCTATCTCGGCCGGTCTCGATTATCCCGGCGTCGGCCCCGAGCATTCCTGGCTGCGCGATTCAGGCCGCGTCGAATACGTGCCGATCCTCGACGACGAGGCGCTCGAGGCCTTCAAGCTGACGACGCGCGTCGAAGGCATCATCCCGGCGCTGGAATCCGCGCATGCCATTGCGCATGCGGTGAAGATCGTGCCCGCCATGGACAAGGACCAGATCGTCATCGTCAACCTGTCCGGCCGTGGCGACAAGGACGTGCATACGGTGGCCTCGATGCTGGGTATGGAGATCTAGGCCCCTTTGGACAGTTTCGATTTGGGAGTTGATTATGAGCAAAATTCGTCCAAAGGGCCAGACATGGTGACCCGCATCGACCGCCGCATGGCAAAACTGAAAGCCGAAGGCCGCCCGGCGCTCGTCACCTATTTCATGGGCGGCGACCCTGACTACGACACCTCCTTGTCGATTATGAAGGCACTGCCCAAGGCCGGCGCCGACATCATCGAGCTCGGCATGCCGTTTTCCGACCCGATGGCCGACGGCCCGGCGATCCAGGCGGCGGGCCTGCGGGCGCTGAAGGGCGGCCAGACGCTGGTCAAGACGCTGAAGATGGCGGCCGACTTCCGGACCAGTGACAATGAAACGCCGATCGTGCTGATGGGCTACTACAATCCGATCTACATCTATGGCGTCGACCGCTTCCTCAAGGACGCGATCGCCAGCGGCATTGACGGGCTGATCGTCGTCGACCTGCCGCCCGAGATGGACGAGGAACTGTGCATTCCGGCGCTCAAGGCCGGCATCAATTTCATCCGGCTGGCGACACCGACGACCGACGACAAGCGCCTGCCGAAAGTGCTGCAGAACACGTCGGGCTTCGTCTACTATGTGTCGATGACCGGCATCACCGGCTCGGCGCTGGCCGACACCGGCAAGGTGGCGGCGGCGGTCAAGCGCATCAAGGGCCACACCGACCTGCCGGTCTGCGTCGGCTTCGGCGTCAAGACCGCCGAGCAGGCCCGGGTGATCGGCGCCAATGCCGACGGTGTCGTCGTCGGCACCGCGATCGTCAATGCGGTTGCCAATGTGCTGGGACCGAAGGGCGAAAAGACCGCCGATCCGGCCGAAGCCGTCGCCACGCTGGTCAGCGGCCTTGCGCAAGGCGTGCGTTCGGCCCGCCTTGCTGCTGCCGAATAGTTCTCCTACCTCTTCCCAATCCTCGTCAGGACAGGAGCCGAAGCGATGAACTGGATCACCAATTACGTTCGCCCGAAGATCAATTCGATGCTCGGCCGGCGCACCGACATGCCCGAGAACCTCTGGATCAAGGATCCGGAGACCGGCGAGATGGTGTTCCACAAGGACCTGGAATCCAACCAGTTCGTCATTCCGTCGTCCGGCCATCACATGAAGATCTCGGCCAAGGAGCGGCTGAAATTCTTCTTCGATGGCGGCAAATACGAGACCCTGGACAACCCCAAGGTGATGCAGGATCCGCTGAAATTCCGCGACGAGAAGCGCTATGTCGACCGGTTGAAGGACGCCAAGGCCAAGACCGGCCTTGAGGACGCGATCATCAATGCGCTGGGCACCGTCGAGGGTCTGCCGGTGGTGGTCACGGTGCAGGATTTCGCCTTCATGGGCGGCTCGCTCGGCATGGCCGCTGGCGACGCCATCGTGCATGGCTTCGAAGTGGCCCTGCAGCGCAAGCGGCCGCTGATCCTGTTCGCCGCTTCCGGCGGCGCGCGCATGCAGGAAGGTATTTTGTCCCTGATGCAATTGCCGCGGACAACGGTTGGTGTCGACCGGCTGAAGGAAGCCGGCCTGCCCTACATCGTCGTTTTGACCAACCCGACCACGGGCGGCGTGACCGCCTCCTATGCCATGCTGGGCGACGTGCACATTGCCGAGCCCGGCGCGCTGATCGGCTTTGCCGGACCGCGCGTCATCGAACAGACGATCCGCGAGAAATTGCCCGACGGCTTCCAGCGCTCCGAATATCTGATGGAGCACGGCATGGTCGACATGGTCGTATCCAGGCTGGAAATGCGTGAAACGATCGCGCGCCTGCTCAAGATGCTGCTCAAGCTGCCGGAAGAGCAAAAAACGCTGGAGCCGGAAATCCTGCCGCCGGCGGTGGTCGCCGCGGAAGCTCGGCCGCAAGCCTGAAGCGACACGAAGCGCCGCGACCGCGATTGCACGGGTGCTTCGGCGCGCTGTAGCTTTTGAT
>NZ_RZPQ01000555.1:0-3988 GCF_003999135.1 Mesorhizobium sp. M7A.F.Ca.CA.004.06.1.1
GAACCTGATCCTGCAGGGCTACGACGCGATCATCGTCCTTGCCGGCTCCGACACCGCACTCAACGGCGCCATCAAGGATGCCTGCAATGCCGGTATCACGGTCGTTGCCTTCGCCAGCGGCGTCACCGAGCCTTGCGCCTATGTCGTCGACTACAACCTTGACTCCTATGCCAAGGCAGAACTGGATTTCATCTCCAGCAAGCTCGGCGACAAACCGGCCAACATCCTCGAGATCCGCGGTATGGCCGGCGACGGTTTCGACAAGCGCCTGCATGAGGGCGTCGAGAAGGCGATGAAGGCGCACGCCAGCTACAAGGCTGTCGGCGAGGTCTATGGCCAGTGGACGGCGACCGTGGCACAAAAGGAAGTGTCGGGCATCCTGCCGTCGCTGCCTCAGGTCGATGCGGTGCTGACGCAGGGCGGCGACGGCTATGGCGCGGCGCAGGCATTCAAGGCCGCCAACCGGCCGCTGCCGATCATCATCATGGGCAACCGCCAGGACGAATTGGCGCTGTGGAAGCAGGAGCATGATGCCGGCGGCTACGAAACTTTCTCGCTGGGCGCCACGCCCAGCGTCTCGCAGGTCGCGTTCTGGGTCGCGCAGCAGATCCTGGCCGGCAAGCAGGTGCCGAAATTCGTCGAGGTGCCGCTCCTGCAGATCAATCAGCCTGACCTCGACGCCTGGCTGAAGACGGTTCCCGCAGGCGGCGTTGTCAATGCCGAATATCCGCAGGAGCTAGTGGCCAAGATCATCGACGCCAACGTAAAGAAAGAACCTCTGCCCGGCGTACCCGCGCCGAAATGAGCAGCATGGCCGAATGATGAACGATCCCACGTCGCCCAAAAAGGACGCAGCAGAGAGAGGCGATGCTGACAGCCCTCTTGTCGAGGTAGGCAATGTCCGCAAGAGCTATGATGCCGTGCATGCCTTGGGCGGCGTGGATTTTCATCTGAACCCCGGCGAGGTCGTTGGCCTGGTCGGTCACAACGGCGCCGGCAAGTCGACGCTGATGAACGTGCTGGCCGGCACCATCGAGCGCAGCAGCGGCAGCTTTCGCGTCGGCGGACGTGAGATCGGTGCCTGGAGTGCGGCCAGTGCCCAGCAGGCCGGTCTGCGCTGTATCTTTCAGGAACTGTCGCTCTGCGCCAATTTGACGTCGGCGGAAAACACCCGCATCGTGCACAGGTCCTTGCGTGGGTTGGGCTGGCGGCGGCGCGCGCGCCAGGTAATCGGTCCGGTGCTGGACGAGATCTTCCCTGGCCACGGCATCGACCTCGACAGGAAGGTCGCCGACCTGCCGATCGGCGAGCGACAGATGGTCGAGATCGCTCGCGCCTTCACGCAGACCAGCATCAAATTGCGCGCCGTCATTCTCGATGAGCCAACCTCGGCGCTCGGCCATGAGGCGACGGAGCAACTGCTCACCCACATTCGTCGTGCCGCCGGACGTGGTATCGCCTGCATCCTGATCACCCATCGACTGAACGAGATCCTCGCCGTCTGCGACCGCACCGTCGTCATGGTCGACGGCAAGGTCGTCGCCGAGCGGCCGACCGCCGGCCTGTCGCGCGCCGCGCTTGTCGAATTGATGGGCAGCATCGAGCGGCCCCGCGATCGCTCCGTAGGCAAGGCGTCGTCGGTGCAAGCTCCGGTTATCCGGCATGCCGGCCGCGACACCGCTGATCTGACCATCGAAGTCGGCAAGGGCGAGATCATCGGTTTCGCCGGGCTCGACGGCCACGGCCAGCGCGAGCGGCTGCGCGCGATGTTCTATGCCGCGCGCCGGCAGCGCGAGGCCTTGCCGGGTGCCTATGTTGCCGGCGACCGCGGCTCTGAAGGCGTGTTCTCACTGTGGTCTATCGCCGACAATCTGACCATCCGCAGCCTGAATGCGCTGACGCGGGGCGGCATGATTTCAGGCGCCGCCGCTCGCAAGCTGGCCGAGACCTGGTCGGAGCGGCTCAAGGTAAAGGCGCCTTCGATCGACACGCCGATCATGTCGCTGTCCGGCGGCAACCAGCAGAAGGTGCTGTTCGCTCGTGCGCTGGCGTCGGACGCCGAGGTGATCTTCCTCGACGATCCGATGCGCGGCGTCGATGTCGGCACCAAGCAGGAGGTCTACCGGCTGATCCGCGCGGAGGCCGAGAACGGACGCGCCTTCGTCTGGTACACAACCGAACTCGAAGAGCTGACCAATTGCGAGCGCATCTATGTCTTCCGCGAGGGCCGCGCCGTGACCAGGCTGGAAGATGAGGCCATCGAGACCGGCCGTATCCTGCAGGCGTCGTTCGGAGGCGACCATGTCTGACGCGGCTGCCCGAGTTCCGGCCCGTTCTCCTTCCAATCCGCGTTCGGCCTTGCTCAATGCCATGCAGGTCGGCCTGCCGGCTATCGCGCTGCTGGTTATGCTGGCCATCATCTTCAGCATCCGCCCGGCGGCGATGAGCTATTTCGGCTTCCATCTGCTGTTCAAGCTCTCGGTGCCGCTGGTCTTTGCCGCGCTGGCGCAGATGATGGTGATCATGCTGGGCGACATCGACCTGTCGAACGGCGCCTTTGTCGGGCTGATCACCTGCGTCACGGCGCTCTATCTCGGGGACGCGCCGGCAATCGCGGCGCTGTGCTACATCGTCCTGATCGCCGCCTATGCCGGTTTCGGCCTGCTTATTCATGCCCGGCAATTGCCCTCGATCATCGTGACGCTGGGCATGTCCTTCATCTGGCTCGGCATCGCCGTCATCCTGTTGCCGGCACCGGGTGGCTCGGCACCCGCATGGCTTGCCGCCTTCATGAGCTGGCAGCCGCCTTTGATGCCGCTGTCGATCTGGCTGGCGGCACTGGCGGCGCTCGCCGGCCATCTCGTCATCTCACGCTCCTCCTATGGCGTGGTGCTGCGCGGCGCAGGCGGCAATCCGCGCGCCGTCGAGCGCGCCGGCTGGTCCGTTATCGGCATCCGGGTCGCGGTCTATGCGGTCGCCGGCCTGCTCGCCTGTCTGGCCGGGCTGACGCTGACCGGCCTCACCACATCGGGCGACGCCAATGTCGCGCCGGCCTATACGCTGCTCGGCGTCGGCGCGGTGATCCTCGGCGGCGGCGCCTTTACCGGCGGCGTCGTCTCGCCGGTCGGCACGGTGGTCGGCGCTCTGACGCTGTCGCTCGCGGGCTCGCTTTTGTCTTTCCTGCAGGTGCCGCCGACGTGGCAGATCGGCGCCCAGGGCGTCATCCTGTTTCTCGTGCTGGCCGGGCGCGTGCTTTTGTCGGAGCGGACGCGATGACCCGGAGATTGAGCCTCGCGCCGTGGACCTACGGCTTCATCGTGGCGCTCGCAATGTGGCTGGCGACGACAGCCTATTCGGGCATCGGCAGTGCCGGCGCCACGTTGTCGGGCGCGCTCGCCTTCGGTGCCTTCAGCGTGGTGGTGGGAACCGGGCAGATGTTCGTGGTCGCTTCCGGGCCGGGCAATATCGACCTGTCCGTGCCATCCGTGCTGACGCTGGCCGCCTATGTGTCGATGACGGTGATGCAAGGGTCCGACGGCATGCTGCTGCCTGGCCTGCTTGCAGCACTTGCCGTCGGCGCTGTCGCTGGTGCCGCGAACTTCCTTGCCATCGTCGCGCTCAGGCTGCCGCCGATCATCGCGACGCTCGCCTGGAGCTTCGTCTTCCAGTCGCTTGCCTTCAATCTCGGCGGCCAGGCGACGCTGAAGCCGCCGGCAGGCCTTTCCCGGTTCACCTCGATGAGCCTTGGCGGTGTGCAATTCATGCCGATCGCGGTGATGCTGCTGACGCTGGCCGCCATGATCGCTCTCAAACGCACGGTCTGGGGCCGGCAAGTGCTGGCCACCGGCCAGAGCGAACCGGCGGCGCGGCTTGCCGGCATCAACGTCGCACGGGTGCGGTTGATTGCCTATATGCTGTGCGGCACGGCGGCGGCGCTCGCCGGCTTCCTGCTTGCCGGCTTCAGCGGCGGGGCAGCACTCAACATGGG
>NZ_RZPQ01000556.1:0-1967 GCF_003999135.1 Mesorhizobium sp. M7A.F.Ca.CA.004.06.1.1
AATCGTCATTGCGCGCGACCTCGTTCATTTCGGCAAAACGCGTCGCGTTCCACAGCTTGGTGCCGAAATTGCGATAGCCGGCGATGCGCGCCGGATCGAGCTTCACGTCACGGCCTTGCGCCGCCATCACCGTCAGGGTGAAGCGCAGCGCGTCGGCGCCGTATTCGTCGATAAGGTCGAGCGGATCGATGACGTTGCCTTTCGACTTCGACATCTTCTGCCCGTTCTTGTCGCGCACCAGCGCATGGACATAGACGGTGTGGAACGGCTCCTCGTCCATGAAGTGCAGGCCCATCATCATCATGCGGGCGACCCAGAAGAAGATGATGTCGAAGCCTGTCACCAGCACGTCGGTCTGGTAGTAGGTCTTCAGCTCGGGCGTCTCGTCCGGCCATCCCAGCGTCGAAAACGGCCACAGCGCCGATGAGAACCAGGTGTCCAGCACATCCTCGTCGCGGGTCAGGATCTCGCCCGGCTTGAAGTTCTCCAGCTTGGCCTCGACCCAGGCCTTCCACGGTCCTTCCAGCGCCAGATAAAATTCGATCGCGGCGCTCAGCGCCTCTTCCTCGGTCTTCTCGACGAAGACGCGCCCGTCCGGCCCGTACCAGGCCGGGATCTGATGACCCCACCACAGCTGGCGCGAGATGCACCAGGGCTGGATGTTCTCCATCCAGTCGAAATAGGTCTTTTCCCAGTTCTTCGGCACGAAGTTCGTGCGACCTTCGCGCACGGAAGCGATTGCCGGCTTGGCCAGTTCCGCCGCATTGGCATACCACTGCTCGGTCAGGAACGGCTCGATCGGCACGCCGCCGCGATCGCCATGCGGCACCGCGTGGCGATGCGGCTCGACCTTTTCGAGGAAGCCGCCCTCTTCCATCAGTTCGACGATCTTCTTGCGCGCGACGAAGCGATCGAGGCCATCGAGTTCGTCCCAGACAAGCTGGCGCTCCGGCGTCACCTCGAGACCGGCAAGGAAATCCTCATTGTTCCTGAGGCTCACCGCCGCCTCCGTGGTCAGGATATTGATCGCCGGCAGCTTGTGGCGCTTGCCGACCTCGAAGTCGTTGAAGTCATGCGCCGGCGTGATCTTGACCGCGCCCGAACCCTTTTCCGGATCGGAATACTCGTCCGCCACCACGGGAATCCTGCGACCGACGATTGGCAGGACGATGTTCTTGCCCACCAGATGCCGGAATCGCTCGTCGTCAGGGTGCACGGCGACGGCCGTATCGCCCAGCATCGTCTCCGGGCGCGTCGTCGCCACGGTGATGAAGGTTGTTGGGTTTTCCGGGTCGAAGACCTGGCCCTCGATGGGATAGCGGAAGTGCCAGAGATTGCCATTGACCTCCTGCTGCTCGACCTCGAGATCGGAGATCGCGGTGAGCAGCTTGGGGTCCCAGTTCACAAGGCGCTTGTCCTTGTAGATCAGCCCTTCCTTGTAGAGCGTGACGAACACTTCGAGCACGGCTTTGGACAGGCCTTCGTCCATGGTGAAGCGTTCGCGTGACCAGTCGGCCGAGGCGCCCAGCCGCTTCAGCTGGTTGAAGATGGCGCCGCCGGATTCGGCCTTCCACTCCCACACTTTCTCGATAAACTGCTCGCGGGTCAGGTCGCGGCGATGGATCTGCTTTTCCATCAGCTGCCGCTCGACAACCATCTGCGTGGCAATACCGGCATGGTCCATGCCCGGCTGCCACAGGACGTTCTTGCCGCGCATTCGCTCGAAGCGCACCAATATATCCTGCAGCGTGTTGTTGAGCGCGTGGCCCATATGCAGCGAGCCGGTAACGTTCGGCGGCGGGATGACGATCGTAAATGCTTCCGCCCCCTCCTCGGCGCCGGCACCGGCGCGAAACGCGTCGGCCTCTTCCCAGACTTTGGCGATCTTCGGCTCGACGGTTTTGGCGTCGTAGGTCTTTTCAAGCATGGGAAAATGGTCCGCGCTGTCGGGAGTGTTGCTGGTCCGG
>NZ_RZPQ01000556.1:1977-3979 GCF_003999135.1 Mesorhizobium sp. M7A.F.Ca.CA.004.06.1.1
GTAAATCGGAAGGTTTTGGCCAAGTCAACCGCAAGGGCTGTCTCGGACCCTCACAACCAGATAGGCGCGGCCTTGGTCATTTCAACGGAAAGCGATCCGCCGTCCTGCCAACAAACTGACCTCACCAAAAGAAACGGCGCCACGAAGGCGCCGTTTCCTCTAGCAATCGGCATGGGGAGCTACTGCGCCCCGCGCGCCACGCGCTCGATCTCCTCGCGCACCAGTCTTTCGACCAGTGTCGGCAGATTGTTGTCCAGCCAATCCTGCAGCATCGGCCGCAGCATCTCTTCGGCCATCTCGTCGAATGTCTTCTTGCTGCGGCTGGCAAACGCATCGGAAAGCTCGCCAAAGGCAGCCGCGACCTGACGGCCGGTATGCTCGGAAACGATCGCCGGACGCGGCGCGTCGCTGGCCGCCACCGGCCGCACCACGCTTGCATCCGGACGAGACGGCTCGGGTTCGACGGCTACTTTCGCGGTCGGTTCGTCCCTTGGAGTCTCCACGGACGGCTGGGCAGCCGTCTTGCGTGCCTCGCTCCGGTCCGACACCGCCCTCGCCTGCTCACCGACCGCGGCGATCTCACGACGCCAATCGGCGATGGAAGCGTCGGCGACAGGACGCGATCCCGGCGATTCAACCGTGATTGGCTCGGCGGCGACGCGGGCGCTAACTTCGGCAAGTGTCATCGATGGCTTTGCCGGGCTGGGATCGGGGCGCGCAGGCGTTTCCATGCGCGCGACCACCGGCTCGGCCGCCGGCAACTGTGCCTGGACTTCCGCCCGCGTGACCGGCTTCCTGCCTTCGGGGGCGGCATGCAGGTCGGCACGGAATGCTTCCACGTCGGGGGCCGCATAGGCGCTCGACGCGCGCTCCAGATCCTGGCTCAGCTCATCGGCGTCGCCCGGCTGCTTGCGGCCGCCGTCACTGTCCTCGATGATCCGCCTGATGGAAGCCAGTATCTCTTCCATGGAAGGTTCGCGCTGTGCGCTGCTTGCCGTTGCCATCGTCACATCCGCCGCCTTTGTGACCCCTGTGGGTTTCCGCTCCGGCAGAGCCGGATCGAATCATGGCGACAGCGTAACCGACGGATCGCCGCACGAGAATCCCCAATCTGGGGACTTGTGGGATTTCAACAGATTAGCGCGATCTGAACCCGAGTGCGAAAGATCCTGCTCAAACGGGGAACACGGCCAGTCCTGGCCGAACGCCTCAGCGGCCGTCCGGCGTGCGCAGGCCGTACCACTTGTCCTTGACCGCGTTGTAATGCTCTTCAGGCTTGTACTTCGCTACCTGCAAGCCAAGGCGGTCCACGGACAGACGGCCGGTCGCCTGCAGGATGGCGTAGCTCGCCACCACCACATCATGCTCGTAACCGGCCTGGTTGATCTGGGCGGTGATGACCGTCGCCTGTGCGTTGAGGACGTCGAGCGTGGTGCGCTGGCCGACATTGCGTTCTTCGATGACACCGTTCAGTGCCAGCTTCGCGGCCTCGATCACTTGCCTGTTGGCCGTCAGCTGCTGCTGCGCGGCGGTATACTCGGTCCAGGCGGCGGTGACGGCCTGGCGTACCTGGTCGCGGCTGACGTCGACCTGGATGCGGGCCTGGCTGAGTGATTCCTTGTTCTGGCGCACGATCGCCGAGGTGCGGCCACCCGAATAGATCGGGATCGTCAGCGTTGCCCCGACACTGGCCGAATTGGTCGTGCCATCCTGCGAACCGACGCCTGGCAAAGGCGAGGTATTGCGATAGGCGCTCGAAACGCCGGCGGAAGCCGACAGCTGCGGCAACAGCGCGCCTTCGGCCGACTTCACCGAAAACGCGGCGGCGTCGACCAGATGCTGCGTGGCAAGGATGGCCGGATGCTCGTTCGAGGCCACCCCGACGGCGGCGACGAGCCGGGCAAGCTCAAGGGCGCTTCGCCGGTGGCAAAGCTGTTGCCGTCGAGCCTCGCCGCCGCCGTCGGGGTGGCCTCGAACGAGCATCCGGCCATCCTTGCCACGC
>NZ_RZPQ01000557.1:0-3977 GCF_003999135.1 Mesorhizobium sp. M7A.F.Ca.CA.004.06.1.1
GGCGGGAGGAGACCATTCGGGTCAGCACCCGGTCGCGGGCGGCGTGGGCGATCTTCAAATTGCGGTCGGGCCGGCGCTTTTCCGGCAGTTGCGGCAGAGCGACGAGCAGGGCGGCCTCGGAAACGGTGAGCCGTTTCGGCTCCTTGCCGAAATAGGCGAGCGAGGCGGCGCGCACGCCTTCCAGATTGCCGCCATAAGGCGCCAGCGTCAGGTAGCGTTCGAGGATCTCGCGTTTCGACAGCCGCCGCTCTATCTGGATGGCGCGCAGCATCTGCTTGACCTTGGAGCCGAGGCTGCGGCTTTCGCGCGGCTCGATCAGCCGGGCAAGCTGCATCGAAAGCGTCGAGCCGCTGGAGACGATGCGGCCGCTGGTGGCGAACTGGCCGGCGGCGCGGGCCAGCGCCAGCACGTCGACACCTTCATGGTCCCAGAAACGCTTGTCTTCGTAGGTGACCAGCATGTCGACGAACTGCTTGTCGACCTGGTCGAGGCGGGTTTCGAGCCGCCAGTAGCCGTCCGGCGTGGCGAAGGCGCGCAACAATTCGCCGTCGCGGTCCTGGACTTCGGTGGAGACCGTGAGTTCGGCTGGAAGCGGGGGTGGGAAGGCACGGTCGAGCGCCCAGAGGGTGGTGGCGGCAATTGCGGTGAGTCCAATGAGGGAGGCTCCTGCAACGGCCGTGCGACGAAGGAACTTCTTGGAAAGCATGGCGCCGCCCCTCATCCGGCTGCCGCCACCTTCTCCCCGTATAGTGACGGGGAGAAGGGTGCTGTCATGGCCCTTGGCGCTTTTCCAGCAACGTTCAAAGTTGGCGAAAGCTTTGTTGCAGGCCTCTTTCTCCCCGTCACTATACGGGGAGAAATGCCCGGCAGGGCAATGGGGGGCAGCACAAGCCTCACTTTCATATTCGCCAAGGCGCCTTACGGCGCCTTGACCTCCATCATGCCGGTGGCGGTGCGGGCCGAATATTGCGGCCGGTACATGTCCTCCACCGTTGCCGCCGGGTGCGCATAGGTACCAGGCGTCACCGCGCGCACGACATAGGCGAGCGTCAGATTGTGGTCATGATCGCCGTCGGCCGGGTTGAACGCCGCGACGAAACGGTCGTCGCGGAATTCGAGATGCGCGGCATCGGTCTGCGCCAGCCACGAGAAGTTCGTCAACTGGGCGCTGGAGACCAGGCCGGGATTGTCGATCTCGAAGCCGGCCGGCAACAGGTCGGTGACCAGCAGGCGCGACGGCCATTTGTTCTGCTCGTTGACCTTGAGCACGACGACATAGCGTTCGTTCTGCGTCGCCTCGGTGACATTGGCCTCGGTGCCGTCGAGCTTGTAGTAGGTGCGGTTGATGGTGAAGCCGTCGCCGCCGGCCGGCAAGGGCTGGACCGGCGACGCCACGGTGGTGACGACGGCCTGCAGCGGGGTCTTGCCGGTGTTGGCGATGGTCAGCGGGCTGTCGGCCAGGTCAGAGCCTTCCACCTGGTTGGAGTAGCCGCCGGAATGCGCCGCGCCATTGACGGCCAGCATGATCGTATCATTGCCCTCCTTCAGCGCGCGGGCCGCCAGCAGCATCCAGGATTCGTCCTGGGTGGTGGTCCAGCGGGCTTCCGCGCGTTCCCTGGTCACCAGCTTGATCAGTTCCGGCACGATGGTCGGCACCGGCTTCGATTCCGCCGCCAGCGCCAGCATCGCCGCGCCATCACGCAGCCGCGAACCGTAGTCGGAGCGGTAGTAGTCGTAGTCGGTGGTGGACTTTGCCAACTGCAAGGCGGTCTTGAAGGTGGCTTCGGCGCGCGGTGTATCGCCGTAGAGCGCCAGGCTTGCCGCCAGCTGGGCAACGGCCATCGGGCTTGAGAAAGCTTCGAGTTGGGTATCCGCATAGTAGCGCAGGTCGCCGATCGAGGCCTTCTTGTTGCGGGCCAGAACGTAGAGGGCGTAGGCGATCTCGCTGCCACGGTCCTGGACGCTCTGGTCATAGCCGAGCGAGTTCTGCAAATTGCTCAGCGCCTGGTTCATGGCCAGGCTCGGCACGTCGTATTTCTGCTCGCGCGCCCTGGTCAGGAAATCGGTGACATAGGAATCAAGCCACAGATCGCCGGAGCCCGGACCCCACAGGCCGAAGCTGCCGCCCGAGGCCTGATAGCTCAGAACCTTATAGATGGCGTCCTGGATGCGGCCATGGATATCGGGGTCGCTGGCCATGCCGACGCCGGAAGCCAACTCATTGACGTAGAGAAGCGGCATGGCGCGGCTGGTGGTCTGCTCGGCGCAACCATAGGGGTAGCGGTCGAGCGTCATCAGCAGCGACGGCACGTCGAAGGCGGCGGCCTGCGAAACGCCGACACTGACGGAGGCGCCATTGAGCAGGCTGGCTGCCAGCAGTTCCTTGTCGACGCGCAGCGCGCCGCCATTGCCCTTGAGGTCGACCACCAGCCGGGTGGTCACCGGCAATTGCGCCGGGCGCACCGGCACATAGAGCGTCTGCTCGACCTTGGTGCCGTCGGCATGGGCAAGCTTGACGGTGAGCGAGGCATTGCCGGCCGTCTGAGCGACCAGCGGCACGGTCAGCGTCTGGCGCTTGCCCTGGGCGAGCGTCAGCTTCTGGGGCAGGGGCTTGTCGCCGGTCGACAGGTCACCCGTTGTTTCGATCGAGAACGCATAGTCGCCGGCCGGACCATCGGTGTCGGCGACGTCTAGGCGCATGACGGCGGCGTCACCAGGCGCCAGGAAGCGTGGCAGGCCAGCGGTGATCACGATGGGATCGCGCACGATGACATCGGACTGGGCGTGGCCGACCGCATCCTTGGTCCAGGCGACGGCCATGACGCGCACGGTGCCGTTGAACTGCGGGATGTCGAAGTCGACCCGCGCCTTGCCGTCGGCATCGAGTTCGACGATGCCGGAGAAGAAGGCGACCAGTTTTTCGGTCGGCGGGTTGCCTTGCGCCTGCATGTTGGCGCCGTCGCCGCCGGTCCTGAGCTTGCCGGTGTTGCCGAGCGAGCCGTCGATCAGGCGGCCGTATATGTCGCGGATTTCCATGCCCAGCATGCGCTGGCCGAAGAACCAGTTCTCCGGATCCGGGGCCTTGTAGTTGGTCAGGTTGAGGATGCCGACATCGACGGCGGCAACCATGACGTAGGCATTGCTTCCCGGCTGCACGCCGGCGACCGAAACCGGGATCGACAGCTGCTGGCGCGGCATGGTCTTGTCCGGCGGCGTCAAGGTGATGGCGAGCTTTTTCGAGCCCGGATCGACCTTCAGCCATTTCACGCCGATGGCGCGGGCCGGCATGCGCGTTTCCTGCGCATCGCCCGGCCGGAAGAGGGTTGCCGTGACATAGGCACCGGCACCCCAATCGTCGCCGACCGGTATGTCGACCGTGCTGCCGCCGGCCGGCACGGATGCCGTGACGGTCTTCAACAGTTTGTCGGAACCGATGTTGATGAGAAGTTCGCCGGCAAAGTGCGGCGAGACTTTCAGCCTGGCCACTTCGCCGGCGGCATAATTGTCCTTGTCGAGGGCGATTTCGAGGCCGTCAGGCGTTTCGGTGGTGGTCGAGGAGACATACCAGCCGGCATCGAACTCGTAGCTTGTCGCCGGTCCCTCGGGATCCGATGTCTCGACCTCGAGGCGGTACTGACCCCAATCGACCGGCACGGAGACCGTCGCGCCGCCGTCGGCGCTAAGGTCGACCTGGCCGTTGGCGATCGACTTGGTGAAGGTGACCGGCTCGTAGTTCCAGGAATTGTTGGAGCGGTACCACTGGTAATTGCGTTCGACCTTGACCAGCGTCCACTGCGCGCCTTTCAGCGCCTCGCGCTTGCCGTCGGGATCGACGGCGATCAGGCTGAACTTGGCGGTGCCGCCCTGCGGCACTTCATTGTCGGCGAAATCCGGACGGATGCCGATCATATGGCCTTGCGGGCGGACGCCGATGTTGAGCGAACGCTCGATGGCGCGGCCGCCGGTTTCGCGCATCC
>NZ_RZPQ01000558.1:0-3973 GCF_003999135.1 Mesorhizobium sp. M7A.F.Ca.CA.004.06.1.1
CGCCGGAGCGGCTCGCCTATCGTTCGGGCCATTACGGTCGCACGCTCGTCACGCGCGCCGGCAAGCTCGGACTCAGGGTGCCGCAGAACCGGCAGGGCCGCTTCTCGGCGGAGTTGTTCGAGCGCTACTAGCTTTCCGAGCGGGCGCAAGCCGCTGGACGAGAGCCTCCCCGCCTTTGCCAATCGCCCGCTCCAGGAGCCGTTCCCTTACCTCATTGTCGATGCTCGCTACGAGAAGGTCTGCGAAGTCGGCATCGTCATGGGCCAGGCGGTGCTGATTTCCGTCGGGATTGACTGGGACGGAAGGCGCCAGAGCCATCGAGATGGCCAATCGCGACAACCGCTCGACCTGGCGGGATTTCTCGTCGGCTTGAAAGCGTGAGGCCTCAGGGACGTCGAACTGGTCGTGTCCGACGATCGACCTGAACAAGCAGCCGAAATGCACGGTCGTGTGTTCCGAAGTGCTCTGGTGGAGATGCCATAGCCGAAACATCGCCGACTATTTGATCGTCCATTGGATGGCGGTCTCTCTGCTTGGGCCCGGATAACGTCACGCCTGCGGTTCTCGCGATCTGCGCGGAGAAGGTCGCCGCGGGCTTGCCTTATCGAGAGCGTGTGGCCGGTTCATGAAGGGTAATGGCGCCGCTTAGAATGGCAGCGACCCGAACGCGCAGATAGGGCGCCAACTCATTCTCGAACCATGAGTTGCGCCGCAGCCAGCCTGCACATCTCCAGGAGGGGTGCGGCAGCGGGATCACCGCAGGCCCATAGGTGCGCCATGCCGCGACGGTCTCGGTCATCGAACGCCTCGGCGTGTCTCCCAACGCCCACCGCTGAGCATAAGCGCCGACCAGCACCGTAAGTTCCACCTTCGGCAGACATGCCAGGAGCGACTGCCGCCAGAGCGCGGCGCACCTGGGCGGTGGCGGATAGTCGCCGCCTTTGGGATTGGTCCCCGGAAAGCAGAACGCCATGGGGGCCACGCCGATACGCGGGTCCGCATAGAAGGCGCGCCGATCCACTCCAAGCCACTCGCGCAGCCGGTCGCCCGACGGGTCATCGAACGGAAGTCCGCTTTCATGCACGCGTCGCCCCGGCGCCTGTCCACAGATCAACAGCCGGGTGCCGGGGGCCACCTGCACCACCGGGCGCGGTTCATGGCCGAACTCCTCGACGCACACGCGGCATGCCCGAATGCTCGAAAGCAACGCGTCAAGTTGCGACTGTTCCAACTGGCCGCGCGTTCCGTCGTCGCGCGAATGTGCCACGAAGCTATGACTTGCAGAAACGTCTACCACGTCGTTCCGATCCCTATTGTTGCCTCGCCCTGTCGTCAGTTCAATTACTGACCAGAGGACGTAGGAGTTCGGATAACATTCGACCAGCCGCCGCCGGAGTTGCGCGACGCTTCACCGCGGGAACGTGCAGAGCTTCTGGACAATTGTTTCCTTCGATTCCATAGCATGCTGAAACCGTCCAACCGACATGCCGTGGCAGGTGATTGCCTTGGTAAGAATTTGCCCGCTTGCTGTGGTGCGTCGACAACCTTGGTCCTCGTCGCGCTCGTTCACAATGGGAAGCGCAGGTCGTCCCGAGTTGCTAAGGAAAACCTGACGCTTGGCAGTTGTGGTCCAAATGATGCTGGCAGCTCCGGCTGCACGCCTTTAACTGTTGGCTGCTCCAAAACTTCAAAGAGACGCGAAGCCAGTCAGTGCGGACCTACGGATTGCCGAACAATAACACGGCAAACTCTGGCACAACGAAAGGAAGCCGATCACTGCGTACTGGCAATCCAGCTATTTGATTGAATGGAGTTCTAGAACCGCCTGATCCACGGCCCCCTCGTCGCCACCCCAGCCCAATCGGGTTCCATGCTCATCGAGTGTTTGGCGGGTGGCCGTCAGTGCAGTTTGCAACATGGCGAGTTCAGCTAGAACTGCAGATGACAGAGGCCCGCCATCTGCCGCGATGGTTTCGACAGCATTCGTCCTCGCAGCCTCGAGCGCTGCGGAAAGTGCGCGAACTGGATGGACGCTGGACATGGGCTTCTCCTCGTCAATAACTTGGTACCGACCCGTTCGTGGATCGGCAGATTGCGTGCCTTACGTGCCGCAACGATGCCACACGCGGGAGGCAGGTTCTTTTCCAAAGGCATGCTGCGTTTCGTCTTTGACCGTTGCAGGGATCAGGCACGCTCTCAACCGGTGTTCGTCAATTTCTGCCTCGCCGACTAGCGCCTTCAGGCCCCAATGGTTTCGGCAGAACTAGACACATGACCTGGACCCGCCAATGAACTCGGCGCGCCTAAGAAGGCGACGATTCTGCTGCTCCTGATACCCTCCGCCGTAGGATCTCAATTGAGAATGGGGAGTCTGCCGTTCCTTATTGAAGCCGCCCCGCCGGAGGGGAAAGTCCGGAAATACGGTATGAGATATCGGTCGTCGTTCTCGCCGAGATGCGCAATCCATGACCTCACGTCTGGCATCGCTGGACGCAAGTATGATTTCGCTCAGTCGACGGCAAATACACTCTTGCGGCGCTTCCTCCCAAAGCGTGGGCCGCAAGGAGTACGACGATGCCAAACGTACGACATGTTTGGATAACAATTGCCTGGGCCGCGCTGTTAGCGGCAGGCTCGGGTTTGGCGGCCTTGGCTCATGACGGCGGCCACATTAGTGGCGGCCAAGGAGAGGGCTACGGTCACCGCCACAGTGACGAAGGACATGACGCGGGAGGGCCAAATGACCCTTCAAAGGCCGGGAGCATCGGCGGTCGCTGCCGGCGATCAGTTCTCAGAATGCTGATCTCATTGAGGCGAGAATTCCATCACCTGCAGAGGTGTGCGGCCAGTCGGGAGAACCAACTCGATACAGCGGTCGCCGAGGTCTTCCTGCGAGAATCGCTTCTTTGAATGTAACGAGACGAACCAGCATTGGTCCGGGCGCGCCCCGGATGGGCCGGCCTCCCCGGCAGGAGGAATCATGAATATCAATCATCCCGGCAAACCGGAGACGGAGGTCGTAGCATTGACCTTACCGCGTGCCAAAGAGGGGAGATTTGTCCGCGCGCTCCGCATCGTCGCATTTGGCGTTGCTGCCCTATCTGCGTTGTCCGCCGCTGCGTATGCCGGCCGGCAGTATTGGACGGTCTGGCGTTTCGAGGAATCGACCGACGATGCCTATGTGGAGGCCCACATCGTGCCAGTTGCACCTCAAGTCGCCGGCTACCTCGCCACTGTGCTGGTCGCAGACAATCAGAAGGTCAAGGCGGGCGACGTGTTGGCGACCATCGATCCGCGCAGCTTCAAGGCAGCCGTCGATGAGGCGAAGGCAGACGTCGCCGAGGCGAAGGCGAAAATCGTGAGCATCGACGCCCAGTTGGCAGAGCAGCGCGCCCTCATCGACGAGGCGGATGCCACCCTAAAGGCCGACCAGGCCACGGAGGTCTATGCCGCGCAAAATGACGAACGCTTCGAAACGCTTGCCAAGGGGGGATATGGCTCCGTCCAGAATGCACAGCAGGCAGCATCCCAGATCGGCGCCGCGAACGCATTGGTCGCGAAGGACAAGGCAGCCCTGGAGGCGGTGCGGCGAGAGGTCGGCACTCTCGCGGCCCAGCTTGATGAAGCAAATGCTGCTCTGCAGCACAACCAAGGAGCACTCGAGGAGGCAGAACTGAACCTAGGCTACACGGTTTTGCGGGCGCCCAGCGAAGGCGTTGTCGGTATGCGCCAGTTGCGGGTGGGCCTCTACGTCCAGCCTGGCATGCAACTACTTGCGGTAGTCCCGCTCGACGGTATCTATGTGGTCGCCAACTACAAAGAAACCCAGCTCTCCGAGGTCACTTCGGGCCAGAAGGTCAGGATCGACGTTGATGCTTTCGCCGACACCCCCGTAAGGGGCATCGTTGACAGCATCGCGCCGGCCAGCGGCCAAGAGTTCTCGCTCCTGCCCCCCGACAATGCCACCGGAAAT
>NZ_RZPQ01000559.1:0-3972 GCF_003999135.1 Mesorhizobium sp. M7A.F.Ca.CA.004.06.1.1
CTGGAAGCGGAAGTCATTGTCTTCCTGCTGCTTGCGGATCTGCTCCTGCATCTGCAGGACCTGGAAATTGAGTTCCTCGATCTTGCCGTTCATCTGCCGCAGCTGCTCTTCCAGGCTGGTGACAGCGGCAGGATCGGATTGCACCAGCTGAACCTGGTCCGGTTTCTTCTTTTGACCGAAAAGGTTGGGCAATTCGATACTGGGAAGATGGAAGGTAAAGCCGCTGTCGGTTGATTGCCCCGTGCCGCTCGCCCCGGTGCCGCTGGCCAGGGCGGTGACGCCTGATAGGAGCAGCAGCGCAAGCGTGCCGCTCAGAACCGATCTCAAATGCATGTGCCTCTCGCAGTGATTTCGTTAGCTTGTTCGCGCCTTCCAATCAGCATGGGACCAGCCAAGCGCCCTCGGCTCATAGCAGGAGCCGAGACTTCGGCCAAATTTTGTTTCGGGCATCCGGATGTGAAAAAGGCGGCCCCCAAGGCCGCCTTTCGCACAGGTATGTTGCATTTTTACCGCTAGACGGCCGCCGTTCTTGACGCGCCGGTCGGCTGCGTGATGCTTCAGGAGCCAGCGCCGCTAAGCGTGGTGACCGCGCGGCGGTTCTGCGACCAGCAGGAGATGTCGTCGCAAACCGCGACCGGACGTTCCTTGCCGTAGGAAATGGTCTTGAGACGGCTGGCCGAGACGCCCTTGGCGACAAGGAAGTCACGGGTGGCGGCGGCGCGGCGGGCGCCGAGCGCCAGATTGTATTCACGTGTGCCGCGTTCGTCGGCATGACCTTCGACGACGATGGCATACTGCTTGTACTGGTTCAGCCACTGCGCCTGGCGCGAGAGCGTCGTCTGCGCGTCGGCACGGATCGAGGTCGAGTCCGTATCGAAGAAGATGCGGTCGCCAATGTTGACGGTGAAGTCCTGCGCCGATCCGGGTGTTGCGGCGCCGGCGCCGTTAAGGCCAAGATCGGCCGCGTTGTTCGGCGTCTTCTTCGAGGCGCAACCTGCGATGGCGAGCATCGCCACCAGCGCGATCATGACCGGGTTTCTGGTAAGTGCTGCAATACGGCCCATGCCGCCTCTCCTTCGTATTTCGAGTGATCTAATTTGAGTGATTTCGTTGATCACCCAGTAACCACGTTTGGGTTAACCGGCATTCAAGAAACACGGTTAAATTTTGGTTTAAGCTGCCCGTCCGCAGCCGTTTTGGCCTGAAGCCACATTTCACGCGGACCCTAGGCGTAAATACGGCCAAAACGCGACAAAGAGATGGAAATGAGGAATTGAAGAGTTGGGGAATTGAGGAACTGAAGAGAGAATTCACTTCAGCTTTTCTCTCAGATTGATCAGCATGCCGTAGATATGGGCATAGGATCGCAGCCAATCGTCGTGTTGTGTCTGGCTGATGTATCCAAGGTCGAACGCATAGGAAATCCACGTCTCCACCTCGCTGCATGACCCCATTGCCATCGAAATGAACCGCGCGAATTCGGGTTTGGAGTGAGTCTGCTTGGCAAATCCTTCAGCCAAATTGGCGCAGATTCCTTTGCTGGAGCGACGCAACTGATCAGCCAGTGCGTATTGCTCCATTTTCGGGAAAGCGAGCTTTATGGACGTCAAGAGAAACCACATAAGCGCGCTTATATACCTCTAGATCCTTCGCGCGATTAATGTAGCCGCCCGCCTTCTCCATTCTTCAGTTCTTCAGTTCCCCAGTTCCTCTATTCAAGCAGCGGCGACCAGGCCGGGTCGGAAGCGAAGTTCGCCGTCGGGATCGATTGTTCGTTGCGTCCGGTCAGATCGACCGAAACCAGTTTGGGCCCGCCGGCGGAATCGCGGAAGAACATCAGCACGCGGCCGTTCGGTGCCCAGGTCGGTCCCTCCTGCTGGAAGCCGGAGGACAGGATGCGCTCGCCCGATCCATCGGTCTTCATGACGCCGATCTGGAATTCGCCGCCGGTCTGCTTGGTGAAAGCGATGAGGTCGCCGCGCGGCGACCATACCGGCGTCGAATAGACGCCGTCGCCAAAGGAAATGCGGGTCTGGCCCGAGCCGTCGGCTCCCATCACGTAGATCTGCGCGCGGCCGCCACGGTCGGAGGTGAACACCACCTTGCTGCCGTCGGGCGAATAGGACGGCGAGGTGTCGATGGCGGTCGAGTTGGTCAGCCTCGTCGTCGAGCGGCTGCGCAGGTCCATGGCGAAGATGTTGGAATTGCCGTCGTCGCGCAGCAGGCTCATGATCACCTTCTGGCCGTCGGGCGAAAAGCGCGGCGCAAAGGTCATGCCCGGAAAGTTGCCGACCAGTTCGCGCTGCCCCGTTTCGATCTGCAGCAGGTAGACCCGCGGCTGGCCGCTTTCATAGGACATGTAGGTGATTTCCTGCCGGTTCGGCGAGAAACGCGGCGTCAGCACGATCGACCTGCCGTCCGAGAGATAGCGAACGTTGGCGCCGTCCTGGTCCATGATCGCGAGGCGCTTCTTGCGCGCATTCTTGGCGCCGGATTCGTCGATGAAGACGACGCGGGTGTCGAAATAGCCTTTTTCGCCGGTCAGCCGCTCATAGATGGCGTCGGCGATGATGTGGGCGACACGCCGCTGATTGGCGTCGTTGGCGAAGAACTGCTCGCCGGCCATCTGCTGGCCGGCAAAGGTATCCCACAACCGGTACTGGGCGCGGATGCGGCCGTCGGCTTCCTTGCTGACGCTGCCGGTGACCAGCGCCTGCGCGTTGATCACCTTCCAGTCGTCGAAGCGCGGTGCTGCATCGGGGTTGGTGATCTTCTCGATAAAGGCGCTTTTGTCGATCGGAGCGAACAGACCCGAACGCTTCAAATCGGCGGTGACGATTTGCGAAATCTGCGCCCCAAGCGCGTCGCCGCCCTGGAAATCCGTGATGGCGATCGGCAGCGGCTCGACGTTGCCCTTGTTGACGTTGAGTTCGACCAGCGCCAGCGCCGGCAACGTGCTGGCCGCGGTCATGCCCATCGCCATTGCTGCGACCATCAGGAGCGGCTTGAGGATTGATTTCATGTCTTCTCGCTTCTCGTACTGATTTCCGGATACCCGGGCCTTAGAGGCCCAGCATCTCCCTTGGATCGAAGGTGACGCGGACGTCGGCCCAGATGTCCTGCTTGCCGGCGGGAACTTGCAGGCCAGTGACATCGCATTTTTGCACCGCACGAACGGCACTTTCGTCGAACTGGCGGTTTCCGCTCGACGTTTCGACCGCCGGGCGTCCGTCCAGCTTGCCGGAGGCATCCAGGTTGAACCGCACCACGACGACGAAGTTCTCGGAACCTTCAAGGCCCGCGGGAAGGGTCCAGCAGCCGCCAAGCTGGCTTTCCAGAGCACCCATTTCGGACCTGGAAAGCTTCTGGCCCTGATCCTTGTCGCCGCCGAGCGACGCCTGCTGGGTCGAGCGCTTGGCGCCACCGCCGGATGGTTTCTGCTTGTCGAGGAGCGCGGAGATCTCGTCGGCGTTGAATTGCTTGTCGTCGGACTTCGGCTTCGACGACGCTTCCTTGACCGGCTTGTCGGCGTTCTTGCGTTCCGGCGCCTTGGCGCTTTCGGCCTGCGCCGGCTGCGGCTTCGGCCGCGCTTCCGGCGCGGGAGCGGAATCCGGCAGCTGCGTCGCCTCGGCGGGCGGCTCCTGCGCTATGGCTTCAGCGACGGCGTCAGGCTTGACCTCGGGCGTCGGATCGATGGCAGCGGTCTTGTCCTGCGGTGGCGGGGTTGGCGCCGGCTTGGCCGGTGTCGGCTTGGGGTCGGCCTGCTTGACCGGCTCGGGCTTGACCTCTTCCTTGGGCGTGGGCGCCGGCGCCACTTCCGTTGCCGGGGTGGGCTTGGGCTTCTCCTGCGGCTTCGGCACGTCCTCGGGCTTCGGCTTTTCGATCGGGGTCGGCGCGGGCGGCGGAGCCGAGGTCGTGTCGACGGGCTTCGGCTTGGCTTCCGGCGTTATCGGCTTGTCGGTGTCGACGCTG
>NZ_RZPQ01000055.1:0-16086 GCF_003999135.1 Mesorhizobium sp. M7A.F.Ca.CA.004.06.1.1
ACCGTGCCGTGTCCTATTCCGAAGGCGTGCTTCACTACGGCCGCACGCAGGAGCCGCCGCCCGCGCGCCGCCGGCTCCGGCTGCGGCAGCTGGTCGAGGACGTGCAAGGCCTGCGCGACATCGAGCAAGGCATCGAGTTCGTCAATTCGGTCGAGCCGGCCTTCGAGGTCGATGCCGATTCCGACCAGCTGTTCAGGGTGCTCACCAATCTGTGCCGGAATTCCGTGCAGGCGATGGCGGCCGACAGCGAAAACGCCCTGGTGCGCCGCCTGGCGGTTTCGGCCGTGCGCCTGGGCAGCGTCAGCCGCATTGCCGTCAGCGACACCGGACCCGGCCTGCCGCCCAAGGCGCGGGAAAACCTGTTCGCGGCCTTTCGCGGCTCGGCGCGCAGCGGCGGCACCGGCCTTGGCCTGGCGATCGCGCACGAACTGATCCGCGCGCATGGCGGCACGGTGGAACTGGTCGAGAGCATTGGCGGGCGCACCACATTCGCCGTCACCATCCCCGACCAGCCGGTCCGGCTCGACCAGGCCCGCAACAGCCTGCGCCGCCCCGCCTGACGGTTTTGAGCGCTGGGTCTCCAATGAGCAGGAACCGGCTCGACTTCGGACCGTTGCCAGGCGCCGGAATCCCAGCCTTCATCGCCGGCCAAGGCACTTGTGACAAAACTTTTGCCGGATCGGCTTGCTTTTCCGAAATTCAGTCGCTAGGGAACACGTCTCGTCGCGACCGGTCGTTTACGATCGGATTGCGGGGTCATGGAAAGCATGGCCTGTTGCGCGCCCGTAGCTCAGCTGGATAGAGCACCAGACTACGAATCTGGGGGTCAGGAGTTCGAATCTCTTCGGGCGCGCCATTCCATCCAGCTGAAATTGCTTGCCTTTCAGGCCTCGCCAATCAACCGCATCGGCATGAATTCCTGACGAATGGTGGCCCGCCTGTTGGTCAACAGACGATTCGATCAGATTCGCACGGATCGGGCTGGCGGTCATCGCGGTCGCTGGGTACACGCATGAGGCACCGGTGTTGGTGTTGTCGGCTCCCAACGCAAAACCTAGGGAATGACTGTCCGAAAAAAGGCCGTTTTCAACTGCCGCCGATTCCTCGCGTTCTCATACATGCTGATCGGCGGGATGAGGCGCGCTCTCGCTCCGGCCCTCGCCCGCACCTCGAATTTGGTGCGCTTCAACTCCGGAAGAGTCTTCTGATGCTGCAGATGATCCAGCACGGTCTTCTGCGCGACGTTGCCAAACCCCCAAAGGCGCCTGCAAGCAGGGGCCTCTGTCTTCGACATGGGCCGTCACGTTCGATCTCGGTTGCCGGCGGACGATGCCGGCGCGCTCCCGGCTCGCACCTCCTGGAGCAGCAGCAACAGGTCTGCCTTGGCCCAAAGCAGATAGCAGACAAGCAATGTCAGCGGCGCTGCGACGAGCGTCCAGGAAGCGCCCGACCATACCAGTTGCAGGGCACCGCCGCTCCCCACCGCGGCCGAGACCAGCGGCGGCAGACGGCTGGCCAGAACGGCACTCCGGAACGGATTGGGCCAGCTGGCTGGCCAGCCGGGCAACGGCTTGCCGTCCTCGAAGGCGCTGCCGAACTTGCCGAGCGCATGCAGCAAGCCCGAGGTCGCCGCAAGCACAGGTTCGCCGAACAGGAACAGGGCGATGCCGAGTCCGATCGCCCCGACCCCCGACGTCATGTCGCCAAGGCGGTTTAGGGACACGTCTGGGGACGGCTTCCTGGCCCATGCGCGGCAGTAGATCTCGCCGCTCCAGAAGAAGACCAGCGTGGCCAGGGTGAGCGACAGGGCAGCGATGCTGCCAACGAAATAATCGAGGAGCGCGGCATGGCCACTCACGGCGGAACCCGGCGGCACGGCAACGATCTGGACCATGACGCCCGTCGCCAGCCCGAGCCCATTGCCGAGATTGTAATATCCTCCGGGACCTACCATGCGTGAACGGATTGCCGCGGCGAAACGCGACAGGCCTGAAGTGTCGCCCGGCTCTCCGGCGGCATCGGGAAGGTCATGCATGATCATTGATAACGAACCCCGCGATCAGGCAGCGCACGCAGAAGACGTGCTGGATCATCTCGATCCGAGCAGCAGACAGTTGGCCCGCACCTTCGACATTTCGATGTTTCGACAAAAGCTGGTGTATGTGGCGCGCGGTGAGACCAGCTTAGATCAGACCGCGGTCGATCGGGCTTCCTTAGGTGTTCGGCTCGGTCGTCATCGTGCTCTCGTCGTTTTCCGCCCTGTTCAGATTGGCGCAGTGCGGGTGAGCGTTGGCGGGGACAATCTCATAACCGGCTGCGATCAACTGGAGACTCATCTCCTCGAAGTGACGCTTCGAGCCGCTGACGATCGATTCAGGCGTGTAGTTCCAGCCGTTGCGGGCAGCATTGGCCAAGATGCTGGCATAGGCATGCACGCTGGCGATTTTCACGTTTGATTCCAGCAACTGTCGGCACCCGCTTGCGAAAGAAGGTGACGGTTGGGCGGAATAGCCCAAGGCCGTGCATGCCAGCACTATGGATACAGGACGCATGGAACCCCCCTTAGCCGATTGTTTGTTGCCGTCGGGGAAGCTTGCGCCGTGCGAGCCTGCGGCGGAATCGGGCAGATGCGGTATTCGGCCTAGTGCATTTGTAGCATTCTTCTGTAGCATTCTTCGGCTACGGAGGGGTTTCCAAGGACGGGGGTCCACAATGGTGCTCGGCGCTTCGAAAGCTCAAACGCTTGTCGCATTGTCGGGTCGTGAGCGCGAGGTCGCGGAAAAATTTGCCGCCGGCCTGACCTATCGGGAGATCGGCAAGGCGCTTTTCATTGCTCCGGCCACTGTTCGCACTCACCTTGCGACCATCTACGGAAAACTTGGGGTGCGGACCAAGATCGGGCTCGCGGCGTACTTTGCCGGCGCTTCCGGCGCCAGGCCAGGCGGGCTGTCACCCCATCAAAGCGAAAAACCGCGGCTGGCGGTGATGCCGGTCAAGGGTCAGTTCGGCAAAACAAGGACCGATGCGGATGCATTGACGCGCGCGTTGACCGCAGAGCTCGGACGCTTCTCCCAGATCGGAATCGTCGCAGCGGCCACAATGTTCGCGCTCGCGAAGCGGCATCTCACTGTCAAGGAAATCGGCAGGACCACGGGAGCCAACTATGTCCTGGAGGTCGCGGTCCATAGCCAAGACAAAGCCATGCACGCCTTCGCGCATCTCGTGGACGCCGAGGAGGAAGTCGAGGTCTGGAGCGCAAGATATGATCTCGCCCAGACGTCATCGCATGACGAATTGACAGGCGTGATCAGCGGAAACCTCTTCCAGGTGTTGATGAAGCACGCGGCAGGCCCGCCCGCCCTCGAGGAAGCAATTCAGCACCACAAGCTCTATCTGAAGGCGTTTTACCACGTCGAACGGCCGACGGCGAAAGGCATGGTCGTAGCGCGGCGTCTCTGTGAAAGGCTCCTCGCCGCCGAGCCAGAGCATGCATTGATAAGGGAGACTCTTGCCTGGGTCGATTTCCACTCCTGCTTCAACGGATGGTCCATTGAACCCATCGAGGCCTTTCGCCGGGCTGGTGATGAGGCTCGGGCCGGACTTTGTGGCCATGACCGGGAAGCATCTCTGCACAGTGCTCTCGGATTGGCCGAGACTTATCTCGGAAACTTGCAGACGGGCCTTGGCTGCCTGTGGCGGGCCATCGCACTCAATCCGAACGATGCAGAGTGCCGTACCTGGCTGGGAATTGGGCTAACTTACGCCGGAGATCTCGAAGGTGCACAGGCAGCTTTCGCGCGGGCCAACCTTCTCAGTCCGAATTATCATCCGATCTTTCTGTTCAGGGGCGATGCCGAATACGCCGGGGAGAACTATAACGCCGCGACTGCCTCGTTTGATCGATTTCTGATGGTCCTGCCTGAATACCACTGGGCACGGCTCCTGCGGGCTGCATCATACATGGGGATGGGCGATCTCGAGTCTGCGCGGAAGGACGTGTCGTTCGTCTCGCGCGAGTCGCCCAGGTTGACCGGCGAGTATGTCGATCGATTGCAGCAAGCGCGCGGTCCGGAGTTTAGAAATAACCTGTGGTCACGCCTCAGCGCAGCAGGACTGCCATGGAAGTGACCTATCGAGGATGACATTGGGCGCATAAGGTCCGGTTGCGTGTCAACTTGCGTCATGGCGGGCTCCAACCCGAACGGCGGGAACGAGTGACGGCCTGCGACTGCACGGCGGTGGCAGGATGGCTGGTCAACACCGGCCACGCAATGGACTAAGCATTCGGGCGGCGCCTACGCGGGTCACCAGGACGAAGCTCGGCAAAGCGGCGCAGAATGCTGCAGAGCAAATCTTCGCAGCGCCGTCGTCCAATCTGCGTGGTAAGACCGCGACAGGCGGAACCAGCGGAGCCCGATTTGACCATTCCCCATACCCGCATCAAACGCGCTTTGATCACCGGGGCCGGCGCGGCCGACGGCATCGGCTTTGCCATTGCCCGGCAGCTCGGCTATGCTGGCCATGCCGTTTTTCTCACCGGTGCCAGTGCGCGTGTGCTTGATCGCGCCGTTGGGCTCCGTGCAGAAGGCATCGATGCCAAGGCCGTGGTCGCCGATCTCACCATCGCTGCCGATGTCGCGCGGCTGCGGGCCGATGTCGGGGCGGTCGATATACTGGTCAACAATGCCGGCATGGGCTCGCTGGCATCGCCATCGGTCGACAAGACGTTTCTCGCCATGACCGAGGCCGACTGGGACCAGGGGATCGACGTCAGCCTGAAGACGGCATTCCTCGTCACGAAGGCCTTTCTGCCGGCGATGGTCGAAGCGGGCTACGGGCGCATCGTCAATGTGGCGTCGGTCACCGGCCCGCTGGTGTCTTTCGAAGGCACGGCAGCCTATTCGGCCGCCAAGGCCGGCATGGCCGGCCTGACGCGCACACTGGCGCTCGAAGTGGCGAAAAACGGCATCACGGTCAACGCCGTCGCTCCCGGCTGGATCGAAACGGGCTCGTCGAGCGAAATGGAGCGGCAAGCCGCCCTGCATACGCCGCCGGCGCGGGCCGGGCGGCCGGATGAAGTGGCCGCCGCGGTGGCATTCCTGGCCTCGGAAGGCGCCAGCTATGTCAATGGCGCGCTGCTGGTGGTCGACGGCGGCAACAGCCTTCAGGAGCGCAAGGGCTGAGAACTCTGCGGCTTCGCCGGAACGACCGGTGTTCATGATCGGACAGCGGGTCCGGGCTCTCACTACATCGTGCGCCAGCGCAGCTTCTATCGTCACCGTCGACTGCTCGATCTCACTTGACCTTCCAGCTGCTGGAACCCTTAGGGTCACGCGAGGTCTTCCGGCGGGCCTTTCATCGAGAGCAAGGAGCGGAGAAATGCATCGACGCGGATTTCTGACGGCAAGCCTGGCGACGGTTCTGGCGAGCCCGCGTGCGCTGGCGCAGACGAAGATGGACGATATGTCGATGCCCGGCATGGGCGGCCATGCCGGGCACGACATGGCCGCGATGGTGCAAGACGCGGTCACCCTGCCCGAAGGCCAGGCGTTGCGCGCCCTGCAGGTGCTTGCCAACGAAGCCGACCGGCCGGGCCTGCTCAGGGCGAGGCTGACGGCGGCACCGGCCATTGCGAGGTTCGCCGAGGGGCGCGACACACCGATCCTCGCCTATAATGGCATCAGCCCGGGGCCGCTGATCGAGGCCTTCGAAGGCGACCGCGTCGAGATCACATTTGCCAACCGCATCGATAACGAGGTGAGCACCATCCACTGGCACGGCATGCCGGTGCCCGCCGACCAGGACGGCAGTCCGATGGATCCGGTTGCGGCGGGCACCGAGCGCGTTTATGCCTTCGAGCTGCCGGAAGGCTCCGCAGGCTCCTATTGGTACCACCCGCACCCGCACGGCAAGACGGCAGAGCAGGTCTATCGGGGTCTTGCCGGCGCCTTCGTCGTCAAGGCCAAGGCCGATCCCATCCCGGCCGAATATGGCGACACGGTGCTGGTGTTCACCGACCTCAGACTTGCCGCCGATGGCTCGATACCGAGCAACAGCATGAGCGATCTGATGAACGGCCGCGTTGGCGACCACGTGCTGGTCAACGGCCAGAAGAATCCCAGGCTCTCGGTGGCAAAGGGCGCCAAGCGACGCCTGCGCCTCTACAACGCCACCAACGCACGGTTCCTGAAGCTTGCCTTCGACGGCGCGACGATAACAGTCATCGGGACGGATGGCGGGCTGCTCGCGGCGCCGGTGGCGGCGGACGAGATCCTGCTCAGCCCGGGCGAACGCCTCGAGTTGGTCGCATCCTTCGACAGGCCCGGCCCCATCACCCTCGATACGCTCGGCTACGACCGTGGCTGGATGGGTCCCGGCCGCCCGGCCGATGCGGGGCTGACGCTGCTGACGGTCGATGTCTCGGAGAACGAAGCCGAGGCGGTGCCGCAGCTGCCGGCGCGGCTGCGGCCGATCGCACCGTTCGCCGACCCTGTCCTCAGCCGGCGGCTCGTTTTAACGGAGACCATGGCGATGAAACCCACCGGCATGGAGATGGGTTTCCTGATCAACGGCAAGGCCTTCGATATGGGACGCGTCGACTTCGTCGCCAGGGCCGGCGAGATCGAGCTCTGGGAGATAGTCAACGAGGCCGACATGGACCATCCCTTTCACGTCCACGGTACTCAATTCCAGGTCGTCGAGCATGAGCGCGACGGCGCGGTGTCCAAGCCGCCCTATCTCGCATGGAAGGACACGGTGAACGTCGCCCGCGGCGAGACGGTGCGGCTCCTGCTGCGCCAGGATAGGCCGGGGCAGCGCATGTATCACTGCCACATCCTCGAGCACGAGCAGCTCGGCATGATGGGCGTGCTCGATGTCATGGCATGAAGTTCGGCATCGCGTTCGGAGCGGTGGTGCTGGCGCTGGCCGGTTCGCTGAGCCTCTCCTCGCCGCAGGCGGTCGCCTCCAGTGATGAGATCGTGGCCGCACGCCAGGCCTCGATGAAGGCTATGGCGGCGGCAGCGAAAACCATCGCCGAGATGTTCGGCGGCAAGCGCGCCTACGACGCCGCCAGCTTCAAGGCGGCGGCGGAGGCGCTCAGCGCCCGTACCGGACCCGCCCTGATGGCTGAATTCCCGGCGGGAACGCTGGGCGCGCCGTCGGGCGCCAAAGCGGAAATCGATCAGGCGCGGCCGGAGTTCGAGGCGCTCGCCAGTCACATTGGCGAACTCGCCGATGCATTGGCAGCCAAGGCCGAAACCGCGCCTGCCCGGATCACCGGGGACATGCGCATGGGCGCGATGACGTCAATGGACGGGGGCAGTCTGCTCGGCAAGCGGCTGAAGACAACGGAGGCGGATCCGGCCGGATTGCCGGCGGAGCATCTTCTGCACCTTATCCTCCAGGATTGCTCAAGCTGCCATTCCAAGTTTCGGCAAAAGGTGAAGTGAGAACCGGCGATCACACCGCCATTTGTTGCCCTCTTGTGCAGCGATGCGGAATGCCAGGAAGGCCACCTGTATCAAGACGCCTTCGCCAGAAAATTCCGATAATCCGACTTGGCCTGCAGCAGGCGCAGCACATTGTCTCGCGAGCCGCGCACATGGGCGCGTGCCAGCGTGCCGGCTCGGGCAGCGTCGCCGGCGCAGATGGCATCGACGATCTCGGCGTGCTCGTCGCGGGCGATCTTCCATTCGTCCAGCCACAGGAGTTCGGTCCAGACGTAGTGCTGGCACTTGTCGAGGATGCCGCACAGCATGTTGTGCAGCATGACGTTGCCGCTGATTTCGGCGATGACGCGGTGCAGGTCGATGCCGACTTCCAGTTCCTGGAATTTTTCCCGGTTCGTGCGTTCCGGAATGGCTGCCAGCCGTTCGCATTCGGCCAACATGGCGCGCAGCCGCGCCTTGTCCTGTTCCGTCGCGGCCGTTGCCGCAAGTTCCGTCGCATGGCCGTCGAGCAGTTCGCGGATCTCGAAGGCCTCGCGGAACATGTTGATGTCGAACTCGGTGACGACATAGCCCTGGCGCGGCCGGCCGGTGACCAGCCCGTCACGCTCGAGGCGATTGAAAGCCTCGCGCACCGGGGTTCGGCTGACCGTCAGCTTCGCCGCGATGTCGTTTTCGGTGACGCGGGAGCCCGGCGGGATCTGGCCGGTCACGATCATCGCCTTCAGCGCGGAGTAGACCGAGTCGCGCAGCGTATTTTTGGTTTCCTTGGCCAAGCTTCCCTTCCCACTTCTCCGGCCTTTCAGCCGGAACACGCATAGCTGTAGCCGCAGTCGGCGCAATTTGCCACGCCTCCGGTGAAGCCGTCCCTCACCAACCTGGTCCGGCACGAAGCGTACATTTCGAGCGCGCCGGCGGTGTTGACAACATCGATCGCTAGGCTACACTCAAAATTGTATACAAAATAGCATGCCAAATCAAAAACAATGGGAACACCGGTTGGAGAGCCGAAAAATGAACAGAACCAGAAACGTTAGCATCGTTGCGATGGCGGGCCTCATGGCTTCGTTCGCAGCCCCCGCCATGGCGGGCGACACCATCACCGTCGCCTCATGGGGCGGCACCTACCAGGAGGCGCAGACCAAGGCGTTTTTCAAGCCGACCGCCGACGCGCTCGGCATCACCATCAAGGAAGACACCACCAACGGCCTCGACGACGTCCGGCTGCAGGTGACCGGCAATGCGGTGAAGTGGGACATCACCGAACTTGGCGCCGACGAATGTGCGCGCGGCTCGAAGGAAGGGCTGTTCGAAAAGCTCGACTACGGCATCATCGACAAGAGCGGCATCAACCCGAAGCTTGTCCACGACGACTGGGTCGGCATTTCCTACACCTCGGTCGTGCTGATCTACCGGACCGACGTATTCGGCGACAAAGGCCCGAAGACCTGGGCCGATTTCTGGAACGTGGAAAAGTTTCCGGGACGGCGCGCGCTGAGCGGCAGCCAGGCGACGGAAACGCTGAGCGTTGCCGCACTGGCCGAGGGCATTCCGATCGACAAGGTCTATCCGGTCGATATCGACGGCGCGTTGAAGTCCGTCGACAAGATCCGCGGCAATGTCGACGCCTGGTGGACCTCCGGCGCCCAGGCCATGCAGCTGGTTAAGGACGGCGAAGTCGACATGGCGAGCATCTGGAACGGCCGCGCCGGCACCTTGAAAAAGGAAGGCGCGCCGATCAGCTTTTCCTTCGATCAGGGCGTGCTGACCGCCGACTGCATGGTCATCCCGAAGGGCGCCAAGAACAAGGAGGCGGCCATGAAGGCGCTGGCGATGTTCGTCAGCCCGCAATTGCAGGCCAATCTGCCGCTCTATGTCGACAATGGCCCGGTCAACGAGAAGGCTTTCGAGACTGGCAAGATCCCGCAGGACAGGATCAAGGACATCAATTCGGCGCCCGAAAACGTCAAGAAGCAGGTGTTGCAGGATGCAGAATTCTGGCGCGACAACCTGGTCGAGGCGACGGAAAAGTTCAACAATCTGATCCAGCAATAGGCTGCGGCCGCAATCCAAACCACGGCAGGGCGACGCCTCGCCCTGCTTTCGCCGCCTCAGCCCCTGGGAGAGAAAAATCTTGTCCATTGCGCCATCCGCGTTGCCGATCGGCATGCGCGGGATCGAGAAACGATTTGGCAGCGTGCCTGTGCTGCGCGACCTCAACCTCGATGTCGAGGCTGGTGAATTCCTGACGCTGCTGGGGCCTTCCGGTTCCGGCAAGACGACGCTGCTGATGATCCTGGCCGGTTTCGTGCGGGCCAATGCCGGCTCGATCAGGGTCGGCGGCGACGAGATCATCACCACGCCGCCGCACAAGCGCAACATCGGCATGGTGTTCCAGAACTACGCGCTGTTTCCGCATATGAACGTCTTTCACAACATCGCCTTTCCGCTGAAGCAACGCGGCGTCGCCGCCGCCGAGACGGCCGAGCGTGTCGAGAAGGCACTCGATCTGGTGAAATTGCAGGGACTGGGCGAGCGCCGGGTCGACCAGCTCTCCGGCGGCCAACGCCAGCGCGTGGCGCTGGCGCGCGCCATCGTCTTCGAGCCGCGCATCGTGCTTATGGACGAACCCTTGTCGGCGCTCGACAAGGGCCTGCGCGAGCACATGCAGATCGAGCTACGCGCCCTGCATCGGCGGCTCGGCATGACCACCGTCTATGTCACGCACGACCAGCGCGAAGCCATCACCATGTCGGACCGCATTGCTGTCATGAACGGCGGACGCATCGAACAGCTCGACAAGCCCGAAAGCCTCTACGCCAGGCCGCAAACGCAATTTGTAGCAGGCTTCATCGGCGAATCGAATTTCATTCCGGTCGAGTGCCGCAACGGCTCCGTCTGGTACGAGGACCGAAGAATCCATACGGCGGCGGCGACGCCGGCGGCAGGCCAGTACCTGATGGTGGTGCGGCCGGAAAAGCTGCGGCTCTTGGCAACCGCCGAACCGACAAGCGGCGTCAACGTGCTCAACGCGACGCTCAGTGACATCATCTATCAGGGCGACAGCTTCGTCTGCTATGCCGTGCTGCGCGACGGCCGGCAGCTGACTTTGCGCGACTATTGCCGCAGCGATGTGCTGGCGAAAATGCCGGCTCCCGGCCAGCCGGTCAGCTTCGGTCTCGATGCGCACGACACGATCCTGGTGGCGGCAGACTGATGAGCGCGCAGACCGCCCTCATGCAGGAGACCGGCAGCCCAGCAGGCCGGGAGCTCAACACGCAGGCACTTCGCGCCGACGCCCGGCGTGAATCACTACGGCTGCTGGCGCTGCTGTCGCCGAGCCTGTTGCTGGTCTTCGCCATCATCATCGTGCCCATCGGCTGGCTGTTCTGGCTGTCGTTGTTCGACGAAGCGGGCGGCTTCAGCGCCGCCAATTATGCGCGATTCTTCGAGCAGGCCTCCTACATCAAGACCTTTGTCACCACCTTCAAGGTCGCCTTCATCGTCACCGGCGCCTGCGTGCTGCTTGGCTATCCCCTGGCCTACATGCTGTCGCAACTGCCGCGCCGGGCGGCGTCGATCTGCCTGATCTTCGTCATCCTGCCGTTCTGGACATCGGTCCTGGTGCGCACCTATGCCTGGCTGGTGATCCTGCAGCGCAAGGGCCTGATCAACAGCTGGCTGATCGACCTCGGTGTCATCAGCCAGCCGCTATCGCTCGCCAACAATTTTTCGGGCGTCGTCATCGGCATGACGCATATCCTGCTGCCGTTCCTGGTGCTGCCGCTTTACGCCTCGATGAAGACAATCGACACCGACTGCCTGCGCGCCGGCATGAACCTCGGCGCCGGCCCGGCCGCCACCTTCCGGCAGATCTTCTTTCCGCTGTCGCTGCCCGGCCTCGCCTCGGGCGTGGTCATCGTCTTCGTGCTCTGCCTGGGCTTCTTCGTCACGCCTGCGCTGATGGGCGGCGGCAAGGTCATCATGTGGGCGATGCGCATGGAACAGACCACCAGCCTCTATTCCAACTGGGGCGCGGGTGCAGCACTCGGCGTGGTGCTGCTGGTGGTCACGCTGGCGCTTCTCGGCCTGTTCCAGTGGCTGCTCGGCGCGCGCGCCACAGGTGTGTGGAGTTCGCGATGAGCGAGGATTTTGGCCTGCCTATCTCGCACCGGCAACGGCTGTGGCTCTATTGCCTCGGCGGCCTCGTGCTTCTGTTCCTGATCGCGCCGTCGATCATCATCGTCATCATGTCGTTTTCGGACTCGACGCTGCTGCAATTCCCGCCGCAGCAATGGTCGCTGCGCTGGTACCAGACCTATTTCGGGTCGCTGGAATGGCGCGACGCGACGATCGTCTCGGCCAAGGTGGCTGTCATGACGGTGCTGGTGGCGACACCGCTCGGGACCGCGGCCGCCTATGCCATCAACCGGGGCACGCTGCGCTTCAATGGCACCATCAACGCGCTGCTGACGGCGTCGCTGATCGTCCCGGTGATTCTGATCGGCATCGGCACCTTCTTCCTCTATGCGCGCATCGGGCTCAACAACACGCTGACCGGCCTGGTCATCGCGCACACGGTGCAGGCGCTGCCGCTGGTGGTGCTGACCGTGCTTTCCGGGCTGCGCTCCTACGACATGAACCAGGAGCGGGTGGCGCGCAGCCTCGGCGCCGGCCGCGTCGCCGCCTTCTGGCAGGTGACGATGCCACAGATCCGCTTCTCGATCGTCTCGGGCGCGCTGTTTGCCTTCATCACCTCCTTCGACGAAGTGGTGGTTTCGCTGTTCATATCGGGCGGCGAGACCACGACATTGACGCGCCGCATGTTCAATGCGCTACGCGATCAGATCGACCCGACGATCGCCGCCATCTCGACCTGCCTGATCGTGCTCTCGGTCGTGCTGTTGTCGGTTGCGCAGATTTTCGGCCGGCGGCATTGATTTCACCAGACGAATTCGCAGAAGTGACCATGGGATATCCAGACAGAATGCGTGATTTCCAGTTTCCCGGCCGCTCGCCGGTTCGTGCCACCGAGGCGGTTGCCGCGACCTCGCATCCGCTTGCAACCCTTGCGGCCATCGACATGCTGCGCTCCGGCGGCAATGCCATGGATGCCGCGGTCTGCGCCGCCGCCGTGCAGGGCGTGGTCGAGCCGCAATCGACAGGCATCGGCGGCGACTGCTTCGTGCTCTATTCTCCCGGGGGACAAGGCAATGTGCTGGCCTTCAACGGGTCCGGCCGCGCGCCTGCCAGGGCGACAGTCGACTGGTACCGCGAAAAAGGCTTCGACCGCATCCCGTTGCAGGGGCCGCATGCGGTCACCGTGCCGGGTGCCGTCGATGCCTGGAGCCGCCTGCTCGAAGACCATGGCCGCAAGGGCCTTGCCGAGGCGCTGGCGCCGGCCATCCACTATGCCGAGAACGGCTATGTCGTGCACGACCGCGTCGCCTTCGACTGGGCCGAACCGGAAACCGATCTGTCGGCCGACGAGCACGCCACGCGCATCTTCCTGCCCGGCGGCAAGGCGCCGAGGGCTGGCGACGTCCACCGGCAGCCGGAACTGGCGGAGACCTTGCGCATCATCGCCAAACATGGCCGGTCCGGTTTCTACGAAGGCGCTGTCGCCGACGATATGGTGAGTCGGCTCAATGCATTGGGCGGACTTCATACGGCCGAGGATTTCGCTGCGACCAGAGGCGACTATGTGGCGCCGGTCAGCACCTCCTATGGCGGCCATGACATCCACCAGATGCCGCCGAACAATCAGGGGCTGACGGCGCTTTTGATGCTCAATTTGCTGTCGGGCTTCGAGCTTGGCGGGCTGGATCCCAATGGCGCCGAGCGCCTGCATCTGGAGATCGAGGCCGGGCGCCTGGCCTATCGCGACCGCGACCGTTATGTCGGTGATCAGGACCATGTCCCGGTGCCGGTCAGAGAGCTGCTGTCCGGCGCCTATGCCGACCGGCTGCGCGCCGAGATCGACCGCGACCGCGCCATGACGCATCTGCCGCGCGTGGACCTGCCCGGCAGCGACACGGTCTACATCTCCATCGTCGACCGCGATCGCAACGCGGTCTCCTTCATCAACTCGACCTATTATTCGTTCGGCAGCGGTGTCGTCGGCCCCAAGTCCGGTGTCGTGCTGCAGAACCGCGGCTCCAGCTTTCGCCTCGATCCAGCGCATCCGAACGCGATCGCACCGGGCAAGCGGCCGATGCACACGATCATGCCGGGCATGGCGACGAAGAACGGCCGCGTGGTGATGCCGTTCGGGGTCATGGGCGGCGGCTATCAGCCGTTCGGCCATGTCCATCTGCTGACCAACATGATCGACTTCGGCATGGACCCGCAGCAGGCGCTGGATGCGCCGAGGGTGTTTTACAATGACGACACCGTGGAGGCCGAGCGTGGCGTTCCCACTGATGCAATCGAAGGCCTGCGCGGGCGCGGCCACCGCATAGCCGAACCGCATCATCCGCTTGGCGGCGGGCAGGTGGTGCTGATCGATTGGGAGAAGGGGACGCTGACCGGCGCTTCCGATCCGCGCAAGGATGGTTTGGCGCTTGGCTACTGAGGCGATCCGTTGTCCAATGGCGTATCCATATCGAGGCAAGCCCGTCAGCGGGGCTTCCACCAATAGTCGTTCGAAATCCAGCCGGTGATCATGACCCAAACCGAAACCCACGCAGACCTCTCCCGCCGTCTCGCCGCCGGCGCCGACGATGCGCCCGCCATCCTGGCACCCGACAGGGCGACGCTCAGCCATGGCGAATTGCGCAGCCTGATCGCCGATACGGCAAAACAGCTGCATGCGCGCGGCATCGGCCGCGGCGACAGGGTGGCGATCGTGCTGCCGAACGGGCCCGAGATGGCCACCGCCTTCGTCGCCGTGGCGGCCGCCGCCTCGACGGCACCGCTCAACCCCGCCTACCGGGCCGACGAGCTCGATTTCTACCTCACCGACATCGGCGCCAAGGCAATCCTTGTCGCGGAGGGCGAGACCGGACCGGCGGTGACGGTGGCCGAACGCCTTGGCATCGGCGTGCTGCGGCTTGTCGTGCAGCCCGCCACACCCGCCGGCAGCTTCATGATCGAGGGCGCAGCGATCGGACCGCAGGCCGCGCCCGACATGGCGCAAGACAGCGACATTGCGCTGCTGCTGCATACCTCCGGAACGACATCGCGTCCAAAACTGGTGCCGCTCAGCCATGCAAACATTGCGGCCTCGGCTGCCCATATCGGCGGCACGCTTGGCCTGACGCCAGATGACCGTTGCCTCAACATCATGCCGCTGTTCCACATCCACGGCCTGATCGCGGCCGTGCTGTCGTCGCTGGCTGCCGGCGGCAGCATCTACTGCACGCCGGGTTTCAACGCGCTGCGCTTCTTCCAGTGGCTGAGCGAGGCGCAGCCGAGCTGGTACACGGCGGTGCCGACCATGCATCAGGCGATCCTGCCCCGCGCGGCACGCAACACCGAGGCGCTGGCGGCGGCGCGTCTGCGCTTCATCCGCTCATCCTCGGCGTCGCTGCCGGCGCAGGTGATGGCCGAGCTGGAGGCGACCTTCGGCTGCCCGGTGATCGAATCCTACGGGATGACCGAGGCCGCGCACCAGATGGCCTCGAACCGGCTGCCGCCGGGCCAGCGCAAGCCGGGCAGCGTCGGTGCCTCCGCCGGTCCGGCCGTGGCTGTCATGGCGCCTGACGGGCGGCTGCTCGCAGCCGGCGAGACAGGCGAGATCGTCATTCGCGGACCCAATGTCACGACGGGTTACGAGAAGAACCCGGATGCCAATGCCACGGCTTTCGCGCATGGCTGGTTCCACACTGGCGACCAGGGCGTGCTCGACGAGGACGGCTATCTCAGGGTCACCGGTCGGCTCAAGGAGATCATCAACCGCGGTGGCGAAAAGATCTCGCCGCTCGAGGTCGACGACGTGCTGATGGACCATCCGGCGGTGGCGCAGGTCGTCACCTTCGCCATGCCGCATGACAAGCTTGGCGAGGAGGTGGCCGCGGCGGTTGTGCTGCGCGAAGGCATCAGTGCCACCGAGGGCGACATTCGCACCTATGCCGCGACACGGCTTGCCGATTTCAAGGTGCCGCGCAAGATCCTGATCCTGGACGAGATCCCCAAGGGTGCGACCGGCAAATTGCAGCGCATCGGCCTCGCCGCCAAACTCGGGCTTTGACGATGAAGATCACCATCTTCGGCGCCGGCGCGATCGGCGGCTATCTCGCGGCCAAGCTCGCCATCACTGGGCGGACCGATCTTTCGATCGTCGCGCGCGGCGCCCATCTGGAAGCCATCAAGGCGGACGGCCTGCGCCTGATCGAGGATGGCCAGGAGATTTCGGTCCCCGTCCGGGCCGCCGCCAAAGCCGACGAGCTTGGCGCCCAGGATTACGTCGTGCTGGCGCTGAAGGCCCATTCTCTCTCCCCAGCCCTTGACCAGATCGCGCCGCTGCTTGGGGACCACACATCAGTCGTCACCATGCAGAACGGCGTGCCCTGGTGGTATTTCCACGGCGTCGGCGGGCCGCTCGAAGGCACCAGGCTGAACGCGGTCGACCCCGGCGGCGCGATCTGGCAGCGGATCGGACCGGACCGCGTTATCGGCTCGGGCGTCTTTCCCGCCG
>NZ_RZPQ01000560.1:0-3966 GCF_003999135.1 Mesorhizobium sp. M7A.F.Ca.CA.004.06.1.1
TCCTGGAGCGACACGCGATCCCCGTCGCCTTCAAGGATCTGCACGTGGGTCTGCGCGCAGGCGTCAAGGACGCCTGGGACCACTTCGTCATACCCGGCGCGCCGGGCTACCTGAGTGAGCAGGCTTATCACGCCCTGACTGCCGACCGCCTGGCGGTGAAGGAACGCATGAGCGAGATTTTCACGCGGCATGGTGCCCACGCGCTGATCTTCCCGACGACGCCCTGCACGGCACCGAGGGTTGAGCGCCAGATGCAATTCACCGTGGGCGGCCAGGCGGTTGATTTCCGGGCATTGGCCAACAACACCATTCCCGCCAGCGCTGCTGGACTACCCGGGCTCAGCCTGCCGATCGGCCTTGACAGCCATGGCCTCCCGATCGGCCTCGAGCTCGACGGGCCAGAAAGCGAGGATCGCGCGCTCCTTGGTCTCGCGGCGCGGGTGGAGAAGGTCCTCAGGGCAAGTCAATAACCTTCTAATCGCTCTCGAAATCCCGCCCCTCATCATTTGGAGACAGCCAATGGCCACCCCCACGGTCGAGACACGCCCGTTCACAAACGAGCACATCACCATCCGATCCGCCAATCCCTTCACCGAGACGAAGGCCAGGCTTGAGAGCCTCGTCCCGCGGATCGACGATGGGATATTCACACTACTGCGATACGGCGAGGCCGAGCGCGCTTTGCGCGAGCTCGAAGCTTCGGCGAACCTGTCGATTTTCGGCTTCCGGGACCATGGCGCGCTGTTGGCGATCGCAGGCCAGAAGCGGCGCTCCATCCAGTATGACATTGGCAACCCGCTTACGGCCTCGAAGATGACCCGCCACCAGCTTTCCGCCGGGATTTACGCACCCATCCGCGTCCTGTTGCGAGAGGACGGAGAAGGCTCGGCGTTCGAGTACGACCGGCCCGCCGCCGTTTTCCGCCAGTTCGGCGACCCGCTGGTTGACGTCGTCGCGCAGCGTCTCGACCAGGAACTGCAAGCCGTGCTGCAAGCTGCGGCGGCCTCAGGTTCTGAAGACGCACAGCCGCACGTGGAAGGAAGGGCTTCGTGATGCCGAAACAACAGCGCCGCGTCATTCTGATCAACACCTTCCGGTTGAAGGCAGAAGAGCCGGCGGAATTGATAGCTCTGCTAACCAAAGTCACAGAAGAGTCGGTCGCGACGGCCCTTGGCTTCGAAGGCGCGACACTGCATCTGAGCCTGGATGGCGAGCGGGTTGTGATGTATGCGCGCTGGCGAAGCCTCGCGGAATATCAGGCGATGCGCGCAGGCAGCAGCTCGATGAGCGCGCTTCGAGAGATCATGGAAACTGTGATTTTCGAGCCCGGCGTGTTCGAGGTCGTACGTGAGTTTCGGCCGCCGGACGTCTGACCTCACGGCCGGGCTTGTTCGTTTAATCTCAACTGAAAACTCCTCCGGATGCGTCGGAACGCTACGTTCTCGCCCTACAACGACTGTCTCCGACCGAGTTCATAGGTGACGCTTCATTGCGGGGGCGAACGTCGGTGTAGCCGACATCTGGCGGAAAGCCGTCGCCGGTAATGGAACGCGTTCCCATGCTCATCCGCCAACGGCGTTCTCAGCCAATCTATGCGGCTGCTTATGACCCACCGTTCCCACAAAGCGGACTGACTGGATTATCCGAAGCCAGGCATTCCTGAGCGACCGCTTGCCCGGAGGAACGAACGGCCGCTTTTGGGGGGATCGATGCCGGTGAGGCCGAACGGCCGATATTGGACGCAAAGCTGCCATTCGGTATGAGTTAAATTCGGGCAGCGAAATAGCTGGATCAGCTTCCTGAATCAAAATGGACGAACCGCTTCGTAAACCACTGACGAATAACGACTGTTTTAGCCTCTGCGGGTCAACTTTGCATATACAATCAATACGTAGAGGGGATGGTTAGCCAACCGGTTTCCTTCATATTCTCTCGTATGGTCCGGCGAACCTAAGACCAAGAAGACAATTAGTTTTTTGGGAGGGGTGCCTCAGTGCAATCCACAGAGAAGATCAATCACTGCATTTTGACCATAACGCTAAGTTGGCTTGGCCCTCGCGCGTAACTCGGCTGTGTCGTTGCGATCGAGATGTCCTGGGACAGCGCAGGCCAGGATCGGCGACAGCGCGCATGAGCGTGCCCCGGCGTTTTCGCGGTCGGGCAGCGGAGCTCGAGGATGGGCGTTGTCAAAGGTTTGATTCGCCATTGCCATCCGGAGCTCGACAACATCCTGGTCGTGCCTCACACTCCGAGGTGATCAAGAAGACTTTGTTGATCTTCGGCCATCTGATGGTTCGTCATTTCTCTGACGATTTTTCCATTTTCGATTACGTAGTACCGGTCGGCGACCTCGGCGGCGAATTGAAGATTCTGCTCGACTAAGAGAATGGTCAGTCCTGTGGACTTGATATCTTTGATCAGTGCACCGATCGCATCGACCACGACAGGTGCCAGCCCCTCTGTCGGCTCGTCGAGCATCAGAAACGAAGCGCCCATGTAAAGGGGCCGCGCTATCGCTAGCATCTGCTTTTCCCCACCCGACAACGACGCGGCCTTTTGCGAGCGCCGGGTTTTGAGGATCGGGAAATACTCATAGATCCGGTCGAGCGGCCAGGCGGTGTCTCCGTTCGCACGGCCGATCGACAGATTCTCGTATACGTTCAGCGTCGAGAAAATTCCGCGGTCTTCCGGCACAAAACCGACCCGCATCTTGCAAATCCGCTCAGGCGAGAGATCGATGATTTCGGTTCCGATGAAGCGGATGCTCCCGGTTCGTCGCGGAATATCGCCGATGATCGACTTCAGCAGCGTGGTCTTGCCGGCACCGTTTCGCCCCACCAACGTTACCACTTCGCCAGTCTGGACAGACAAGTTGACGCCCTGCAAAATATGGCTTTCGCCATAATAGGCGTCGAGATCCGTTATCTCCAGCATGCTCAATGGCGCTTTCCCAAATAGGCTTCTATCACCCGGGGATCCTGTCGGACGTCGGCGTAGCGACCGCGCGTTAGAAGCGCCCCCTGCTGCAACACAATGATCTCATCGGCGACATTTGCGATGACACCGAGGTTGTGCTCCACGACGATGATCATGCGGTCGACGGACAGTTGCGCAATAAGGTCCGTCGTACGCGATACATCTGCCGTCGTCATCCCAGCGGTTGGTTCGTCGAGAAGGAGAATCGTTGGGTGTGCTCCCAGGGAAATCGCGAGCTCCAAGGCGCGTTTGCGGCCATATGGCAGGTCCCCTGCGGGTCGACCGCGCAAAGAGGACGGAATTCCGACCTGATCCAGCAGTGCCGACGCTTCCGGCCGGTGATCCTCATGCCAGTCGATCTTTGCGAAGGCCTTCGTACCCCCGTCTGCTCGGCGCTGCACCGACAGCACGACATTGTCCATGACCGAGAGATTGGGGAAGATGCTCGTGATCTGAAAGCTGCGCACGATACCTTGGCGAGCAAACTGCTCGGCACGTAAACGAGTCATGTCCTGGCCGTTGAACAGCAGCCGACCACGCTTCGGCCGATAAAACCCGCTCAAGACGTTGAACAAAGTCGTCTTGCCGGCCCCATTAGGGCCGATGATGCCGTAAACCGGCTTTCTCTCGAATTTCAGGCTTAAGTCATTGATCGCCTTGAAGCCGCCGAAACTCATCGTGACGGACTGCAGTTCCAGTAGCGGCATCACGGTTCCGCCAGCGCTCTCGCCAATGTTCTGGCCACAATCAGGCATCGGCTGCATCTCCCGTAGCGACAACCCGATCGGGCTTCGATGCATATCGCCTGCCCGAGCCAGACATTTCGGCGGGTGGAACGCGGTCAACGGAATAATGCACGATTTCGCCGAGTATGCCGCGGCGGAACAGAAGCACAATGGTGACGAACAAAATGCCAAGGAACAGGCTGCCGCTGTCCGTTATCGACGAAAGCGTGCTGCGCATCAGCAGGACGACGCCGCTGCCAACGAA
>NZ_RZPQ01000561.1:0-3947 GCF_003999135.1 Mesorhizobium sp. M7A.F.Ca.CA.004.06.1.1
GAGACAGACCCGCCGCTGTGGCGGGTTTTTCATTTCTGGAAGCTCGCCGCGAAATGTCCGGTCCGATGGGGCCTGCTTGCCCGGCGCGCTCGCCCAGGACAATCGCTTCAGGTTTTGGAATTCGCCCCGTCACCCTTTTCCTGACGCTGGCGCCGCCCCTCACCTGCCTGCCGGCATCCTCTCCCCGTATAGTGAGGGGCGCTCTCATCGGTGGTTTCGCCAATCACCAGCGTTGCAAGAAGGGCGCCGTCATTGCGGCCAGCCACTTCTCCCCGTCACTATACGGGGAGAAGTGCCCGGCAGGGCGATGAGGGGCAGCGCCGGCTTCCACAATTGGTGGTCCCGCCACACGTTGAAACTGTCACCGGTCTGAAGCGATTGCCAAGCCGGCTTGCCCCCAGTCAGCTTGCCTTGACGCGCCGCAGCCGCTATCGCCTGCCCATTGCACACCTGCCCAGGACAGACCATGACCCGACCAATCATCGTGTTCGACCTCGACGGTACGCTGATCGACACAGCGCCGGACCTGCTCGACAGCCTGAACCACAGCCTTGCCGCCAGCGAGATCGCCGCGGTCGACGAAGCCGGCTTCAGGCGTTTTGTCGGTCACGGCGGCCGGGTGATGATCGAGCGGGCGCACGCCGCCCATCAGCGATCGCTTGCCGTCGAGGAGCACGACCGGCTGCTGAAACTTTTCCTCGACCACTACACGCTCAACATCCCCGGCAAGTCGCGCCCCTACCCCGGTGTCGTCGAGGCGATCGCGCGCTTCGAGGAGGCCGGCTATGTCCTCGCCATCTGCACCAACAAATACGAAGCCAACTCGCTGGCGCTGATCGAGGCACTCGGCCTGACCAAACATTTCGCGGCCATCGCCGGCCAGGACACGTTCGCCTTCCGCAAGCCCGACCCGCGCCATCTGATCGAGACCATCAAGCTGGCCGGCGGCGACCCGCACCGCGCGCTGATGGTCGGCGATTCGCAAACCGACATCGACACGGCAAAAGCCGCCGGCATTCCCGTGGTGGCGGTCGATTTCGGCTACACCGACCGCCATGTCCGCGAATTCGAACCCTCGGCTGTCATTTCGCATTTCGACGCGCTGACGCTCGATCTGGCGCAGAAGCTGATTGCCGCTGCGGGAAACTGACGGAATGTAGCCGGCGTTGGTCGGAGACAGGGCGCAAAGCACAGCAAAACCGATCCCTGTCAGAACGCCGGACAGCGCCTTGACTTACCGCACCCGCCTCCCTTATATCGCGGCTCGCTTGGCCTTTGGGCAACGAGCGGGCGATTAGCTCAGCGGGAGAGCACACCCTTCACACGGGTGGGGTCGCAGGTTCAATCCCTGCATCGCCCACCAAAATCCTTACGGCAGCCGGCGATGTCTGGTTGTGGAGATGCACCAGCCGCGATCAGCGCTTCATCGAGTGCAGGATGGCCTGCATGTGCTCTTCCAGGTCGAGTTCACCCCGAGCCTCGGCGGTCAACAGGTAATCGGCCTTGGCCCGGCGGTCGCCTCGGCTGATCGCCGGATAGGAGCAGATGGCCAGCAAGGCTTCCTGTTCAATCCGGTCTGCCGTCCTGCGTTCGTGGCTGCTGCTGCCCGCTCGATGAACAACCCTGTGAAGCCCGGCATAGCTGGCTTCATGGGCTCCGATCAGCGACCGCAATTCGGGTGAGGCCCCTTCCGCTTCGGCAAATTTCGGTTCAATGGCCGAGGCCACGGCGGTGAACGCAAGAAGTGTACGGCGGGTGACTTCGGGCATGCCTCGTATCCCTGCTCTCTGATCATGCAGGCACACCATAGCACCGGCGCAACGGTTCGAAGAGATGCTCCGGGACGCGACCGCACTGTCTGCTGACAAAATGTATTCGCTTCATAGCCCGCCCTCCCAGCGGCAAGTGTGGCCTTAAGTCGCAATGATTGGCTTGCTAAAGCAGGGTTTCGGGCTTCATTGACACCGCGACCAACACCATATGGTGATCCACAGCCCTCCAAAACGAGAGAAGCTCGCTTTGACACGGTCGCATTGCGGTCGTCAGCCGGCAATGGCTATGAACCAGGAACCTGAAAAACCATGCCAGAAAATATCAGACCGATTTCGAAAGACGTCCCCCTCATTCAGCTAGGCGTCTATCAGTGCCGCTTCCCGGTGAGCGAAGACCGGTCAGTGCCCGGCGGTTATCGTTTCTGTGCTGGGCCAACTTCGGCGGATCGCGTCTATTGCGATCACCACCACAGCATCGTGACTGCCGTCGACCCTCGCCGAACCCGTTCAGGTCTCCACCCCGCTCAACGACGCGCCGCGTAAGTCAAGCGGGCGGCGGCCCCTCATTCGGGCAGCTGCAAACCGGTGGACTGAATCGGCACGCATTCCGGCTGCGGAACAAACCGGCACGCCAGCGAGTTTCTGTCCGACGAAACTTGAGGGAAAGCCATGTCCAGATTGCTTCTGGCGACCAGCGTCGCCGTTCTTCTCGCCGGCGGGGCAGCCTTGGCCGCGGACGACAAGCCGCTGCCGCCGCCCAATGCCAAGAAGCTGTCGGAGATCATCGCCAAGGTCGAGCAGCGCGACGGCTTTCGCTATGTGGACGAGGTCGACTGGGACAGCGGCGCCTACACCGTCACCTATTACACGGCGGACAAGGCGAAGGTTGAAATCACCTACGATCCTGTGACGGCGGAGCCGAAATAGGGGAACGTTCCGACGCGAATCCACTGGCCTTTCTTGGCTGTGTCATCGGCCTTTCCGCTAGCGCCGCCCCTCACCTGCCTGCCGGCATCCTCTCCCCGTATAGTGACGGGGAGAGGGACGCTGGCATCGATGGTTTCGCCAATCACCATCCTTTGCAAGGCAAGGATGGCGCCGGCGTTGCGGCCAGCCCCCTTCTCCCCGTCACTATACGGGGAGTCGAGGCGTGGTCCGCGCAGCGGACGAAAAGCCAACTGCTTGGCTTTTCGAACAACGAACGCCCGGCAGGGCGATGAGGGGCGGCGCCGATCTCGGTGATTGATGGTTTCCGCCACAAGTCGGACTTGGCCGAAGCGATTGCCCTTGCCAACCGTCGCCTCCCCTTGCGTCTGTCCCGCTTTGATGGCTGACTGTCGCGCCAGAGCAGTTCACCGTTTCATGGAACGGTGAACTACTCTAACTCTTTGTTTTGACGCAATTCCGGACGGAAAACCGTTCACACTTTTCCTGGAATTGCTCCAGGCGCCGCATTGGGGGATGGGGATGGCGACGGCGAAGCACGTAATGAAGCGCATATTGATGATGTTGGCCGGCTACTTCGTATCGGTGCTGGTCGGCCTGATCGCCATCGCGGTGATCTATGGCGTGCTCAGTTCCTTGCCCAACGCGCCCAGCTATTTCGACGTCATGGGCGTTTCGCCGATCGCGGTGCTGCTGGTGCCGCCGCTCGGCATGTTCGTCTATTTCCTGACCATCGTGGTGACCGCGCTGCAGACGCTGATCTTCGCGCTGATCGCCGAGTTCTTCTCGCTGCGCAATGTCCTGCTGCATATGGTTTTCGGCGCCGGCGCCGCGGTCGGCGGCTTCGCCTTGATCTGGCCGAGCGCGCCGGAGGATATGGACCCGGAGCGTTGGGTCGACATCGGCATCATCGCCGCTGCCGGCCTTGTCGCCGGGTTGCTCTATTGGCTGATCGCCGGGCGCGACGCCGGCTTCCGGCGGCCACTGTTCGAGCGCTACTAGCTTGCAGACTCACAATCGCGGAGCCACGCCGATCGGCTCATGCGGAGCCTTGAAACAGATTCCGCCGCAATATGAAGGCAGTAGAAACGACCTCAAAATCGGTCGCTTCTTGCTGCGCCCGAGAGCAGGCATGGCTCGTCATCGTCATGGCGCTGCTGTTCCGAGCGCAGCGGCCAGTACGTCGGCGAGGCCGCGTCCGGCGCTGCCGTCCTCATCAAGGCGCGGATT
>NZ_RZPQ01000562.1:0-3946 GCF_003999135.1 Mesorhizobium sp. M7A.F.Ca.CA.004.06.1.1
GCGCATCGCAAGGCCAGCCACCGCGAGCCCGGCCTGGACGACGGCGATCAGGCCAAGCAGAGAGGCGCTTGAATAGGTACAGCGATAGGAGCGGTCGGCATCGCCAAGCGCCTGCAGGACATTCATCCTGGCGGCGCAGCCCGGTTCGAACAAGGCGACCGGAAGCGGGTCGGCCTCCCAGGCGACATGGTTGGGCGAGGCGACCCAGACGAAGCGTTCCAGCCGGATCACCTCAAGCGGCTGCTCCGGCAAGCGGGTGATGATCGCCAGATCCAGCCGCCCCTCCGCCAGCGTCTTCACCAGCGCGGTCGACTGTTCGCAGATCAACTCCACCGTCACCAGGGGATGCTCCGCCGCGAATCGTGAGAGCACGGGCGGCAGGAGGAAGGCGGCATAGTCGTCGGGCACCCCCAAGCGGACGCTGCCTGTCTCCTTGGGCCGGGTGACGCTTGCCCAGGCTTCATCCGACAGTTTCAGCAACCGGCGCGCATAGATCAGGAAATCCTCGCCGATCGCATTGGGAGTGACGGTTCTGGGACCACGCACCAGAAGCTGGTTGCCGACCATCTCCTCCAGCCGCTGCATCTGCATGCTGACCGCCGACTGGCTGCGGCCGACCCGAGGTGCTGCATTGGAAAGGCTGCCGCTCTCGACGACGGCGACGAAGGTTTTCAGCAGGTTGAGATCGAGTGGCGTGGCCATGGTGCTATCAGCATATCGAATAGATCATTCCAAATCTATTCGCTTGTTTGAAGGTGGCGCCAGTGACCAGATGGTTGGGATCGCTGGGAACCACCACATGACGGACGCCTCGACAGCCCGCTTCCCGGCCGCGAGCCTTGCTCTGGCAATGGTGATCGCAGGCACGGTCGGCGCCTTCGCCACGGAATCGGGGCTGCATCCCGTCACCGTCGTCTTCTGGCGATGTGTGTTCGGCGCGATCTTCCTTCTCATATGGTGCCTGTTGCGCGGCTACCTGCCGGATCGGACGCTGTTGCCGTCCCGGCTTGCCCTTGCAGCACTTGCCGGCGTGTGCATGGTGCTGAGCTGGACAGCCTTCTTCGCCGGCTTCGCCATGACGTCGATCGCCACGACGACGATTATCTACCATATCCAGCCGTTCTTCGTGGTCCTGATCGGCGTGGTTTTCCTAAGGGAACGCATCTCGCCCGACCAACTGCTGTGGATGCTCGGTGCGTTTCTCGGCGTCGTGCTGGCCAGCGGCCTCGTTTTCGCGCACGGTCATGCCGATGCCAACTGGGTGCCGGGCATTGCGCTGACGCTGGGCGGCGCACTGCTCTATGCCGTTACAACGATCCTAGCCAAAGGCCTGGGCCAGCAGCGCGCCGAAATCACGGTACTCTGCCAAACGGTGGTGGGGGTCGTCATGCTCGCCCCGTTCGCCGGCGTCGGCCAACATATTGCGCCTGCATCATGGGGCTGGCTGCTCGGCATCGGCGTGCTGCACACTGGCATCGCCTACGTGTTGATGAATTCGGCCTTCCCACGCCTGACGACACCGGTGATCGGCGTCATCACCTTCATCTACCCGGTCGTCGCCATCATCGTCGACTGGGCTATCTATGGGCATCCGCTCGGACCGGCGCAGGCAGCCGGCATGGCACTGATTGCGCTGGCAACGCTTGGTGTGCGGCTTGGCTGGCGGTTTCCAAGACGGCGTGTCTCGACCGTGTGAGCCCGAAGCAATTCCAGGGAAAGCACATAGCGCTTCCCCTGGAATTGCTCCAATAACCAAGAGACAGAGTCAGCCTTTGATAAAGCCGATGAAATCGTCTGGCGTGGCGCGGCCCATCTCTTCCTCCCAGTGGCGGCGGCAGAGCGAGACATAGACATCCTTGCCGATTGCCACCTGCTCGCCCTGGCGAGCCACCTTGCCATCGGGGCCGAGGCGCACGACCATCGTCGCCTTGCGGCCGCATCGGCAGATGGTGCGCACTTCGCGCAAATCGTCGGCGATGGCCAGCAGCGCGCGCGAGCCGGAAAACAGCTTGCCCTGGAAATCGGTGCGCAGGCCGTAGCACATGACCGGGATGTTCAACCGGTCGGCGATGCGGGCGAGCTGCCAGACCTGCTCCTCCTCGAGGAACTGCGCCTCGTCGACGAAGACGCAATGCACTGACGTATGCGCGTGATGCTCGGTGACGCGGGCGAACAGATCGTCGCCATCGCGGAACATCTCGGCTTCCGTCTCCAGGCCGATGCGCGACGAGATCAGGCCGGTGTCGCCCTTGCGGTAGTGGCCGGCGACGAACAGCATCGTGCCCATGCCGCGCTCGCGATAATTGTAAGAGGCCTGCAAGAGCATCGTCGTCTTGCCGGCGTTCATGGTCGCATAGTGAAAGTAGAGCTTGGCCATGCCGCTCTTTTAAGCCGACTTGCCCTGATACGGGGAGGGGCGGTCGCCCGCATTCCCCTGAAAAAGCCGGCCCGTCTTCGAAAAAACCGTCCGGCATGGCAAAAGCGCCTGATGTGTCGCTGATTGGCCAGCCCGCGCCGTTGATCGCGATTGTCTTAATGCTTGAAACCACACCAGAATGGTGTTTGGCTGACGAAACAAGGCGGGCATAGAAACCGTAGCTACGCTTCGCCAAAGAATCACAATGGGAGACTGTCTATGTCGCGTATGAACTCTTTCGTCGCCGGCCTCGGTCTGGCGGCTTTTTTGTCCACCAGCGCTGCCTTTGCCGGCGATCCGGCGAGCTGCAAGGCGGTGCGCCTTTCCGATGTCGGCTGGACCGACATCCAGGCGACGACCGGCATCGCCTCCGTGCTGCTGACCGCGCTCGGCTATGAGCCGCAGACGATCCAGCTGTCGGTGCCGGTGACCATGGCGTCGCTGAAGAACAAGGATCTCGACGTGTTCCTCGGCAACTGGATGCCGTCGATGACCAACGACATCAAGGACTATACCGCCGATGGCTCGGTCGAGACGATCAGCACCAACCTGACCGGCGCCGGCTACGGTATCGTCGTGCCGACCTATGTCGCTGACGCCGGCGTGAAATCGCTGACCGATATCGGCAAGTTCAAGGACAAGTTCAACGGCAAGATCTATGGCATCGAGGCCGGCAATGACGGCAACCGCATCATCCTCGACATGATCAAGAACCCGAAAGACAACCTCGAAGGCTTCGAGCTGGTCGAATCCTCGGAGGCCGGGATGCTGACGCAGGCCGAGCAGTCGATGAAGAGCAATGAATGGATCGCCTTCCTCGGCTGGACGCCGCATCCGGTGATGGGTGCCATGAAGATCACCTATCTCGATGGCATGGGCGACAGCGGCTTCGGCGCCGCCACTGTCCATACCAATGTGCGCAAGGGTTACACCACCGAGTGCCCGAATGCCGGCAAGTTCATCGCCAACCTGAAGTTCAATCTCGATATGGAAGGCGAGATAATGGACGCGATCCTCAAGGGCGCTGACGCCAATACGGCTGCGACCGACTGGCTCAAGAAGCATCCGGACGCGGTTGCTCCGTGGATTGCCGGCGTGACCACTTTCGATGGCGGCGACGCCGCTGCAGCCGTGAAGACTGCGCTCGGAAGCTGAGCAGGTCTTGCGTTCGGCGTGACCGATCAAGAAGGGCAGTCACTGTAGAAAGGGCTGCCCTTTTTCATATCCTGTGACAAGATGACCGTCCGGCAAGGACGGCGACTGCCAAAGAGGGGCAAGATGGATCCGATTTCAAAATTCTTTGTCAGTTATAAAATCCCCATAGGCGAGTGGGGCAAAGCGTTCTTCACCTTCCTTACCGACAATTTCAACACCTTCTTCCGCGGCCTCTCCGGCGGCTTGAATTTCCTGCTCGATGGAGTGGTCGACACGCTGCTGTTGGTACCGCCGGTCCTTCTCATCGCGCTGATTGCACTGCTTGCCTATTATCTGCAGCGATCGAGAGGCTTGGCGGTGGCTGTCTTTCTCGGG
>NZ_RZPQ01000563.1:0-3943 GCF_003999135.1 Mesorhizobium sp. M7A.F.Ca.CA.004.06.1.1
GGCGCGCGACGCCACCTATCGGTGGGGCGGGGCGGCCCTTCCCGACGGGCTGAGCTACGCGGCCTACGCGCATCGTGGCGCCTATCCCCTGATCGTCACGGCGCTGCTTGCCGCCGGCTTCGTGCTGGCAGCGCTGCGGCCAGGCAGCGAGACCTCGGCCGATCCGCTCATCCGCCGGCTGGTCTACGCCTGGGTGGCGCAAAACATCATGCTGGTGGTCTCGTCGATCCTGCGGCTCGACCTCTATATCGGCATCTATGCATTGACCTATTGGCGCGTCGCTGCCTTTGTCTGGATGGGGCTGGTGGCAGCAGGCCTTGCCCTGATCATCGCTCGCATCGCGCTTAGAAAATCCAACGAATGGCTGCTGTCCGCCAATCTTCTGACGTTATCTCTGACGCTTTATGCCGGCTGTTTCATCAATTTCGCAGCAACGATCGCCAACTACAATGTCGACCATTCCCTCGAAATGACCGGCCAGGGCATTCCCCTAGACGCCTGGTATCTTCACTCGCTCGGTCCAGGCGCGTTTCCCGCACTCGATCGCTTCCTCGAGCAACAGGGCAAGACGGCGGCGGCCGGCACTGTCCGCGAACTGGCTGGCGTGCGCGGCAGCGATGAAATCTGGTATCGAACTATCCAGCAGAACTGGCGGGCCTGGAGCTTTCGCGACTGGCGGCTGCTTCGATATCTCGACACCAAGGGGCCGTTCGTGATTCCCTCCGCTATCGAACCTTCCATGCCGGGCCGCTGATCCATGCCGCATCACATCCTCGTCGCCGACGATGACCCGCACATCCGCGAGGTGATCTGCTTTGCGCTGGAAAAGGCCGGCATGAAAACGACAGGCGTGGCCGACGGTGCCGCCGCCCTGCAGGCGATCGGCCGCCGGGCGCCGGATCTTGTCGTGCTCGACATCGGCATGCCGGAGATGGACGGGCTGGAGGTCTGCCGGCGACTGCGGCACACATCCGATGTGCCGGTGCTGTTCCTGTCCGCGCGCGACGAGGAGATCGATCGCATCCTTGGGCTCGAAATGGGCGGCGACGACTATGTGACGAAACCATTCAGCCCGCGCGAGTTGGTCGCCCGCGTCAACGTCATCCTGCGGCGCGCCCGCCCGGCGGCGGCCGAACCGGTCGACAACAGGCAGTTTTCGCATGGCAAACTGGCTCTGGCGCCGGCCAGTCACGCTGCCAGCTTCGACGGCAAGGCGCTTGCCCTGACGGGGATCGAATTCTCGATCCTGAAGGGATTCCTGGCGCGGCCCGCGCATGTGCTCGACCGCGACGCGGTGATGGCCAGCGCCTATGCCGCAAACATCCATGTCGCCGGCCGCACCGTCGACAGCCATATCCGCAACATCCGCGCCAAGCTGGCAGCAGTGGGTTGCCTGGATGCCATCGAGACCGTGCATGGCGTCGGCTTCCGGCTTGGCCGATGCGGCTGACGACTTCCGGCAAATGGATCGGCCGCAAGTGGCGGCCACGGCTTGCCACGGTCGTCGTCGCCATCCTGATCATGGTGATGGCCCTGCCATTGGTCGGCTTGTTCTTCTTCCGCCTCTACGAGAACCAGCTGATCCGCCAGACCGAAGCGGAGCTGATCGCGCAAGGGGCGGCCATCGCCGCCATCTATGCGCAGGATGTGCGCGACGCCGGCATTGCGGCGGACAAGCTCGGTGCGCCGATGCCGGGGCCAGGCGGGGATTCAAGCCGAAGCGTCAATCCGGGCCCGCTGTACAAGCCGATCGAGCCGCAACTCGATCTCGCCTCCGACTATGTGCTGCCGACCCGGCCGGCGGCGATCGCTGCCACCGCCGATCCTGCCTTCGCGGCGATCGGTGCGCGCCTGTCCGGTATTCTCGACGCCACGCAGAAAACCACGCTGGCCGGCTTCCGGCTGCTCGATCCCCGGGGCGTCGTCATTGCCGGGCGCGGCGAGGTCGGCCAGTCGCTCAGTGCGGCCGAAGAGGTGCGCACAGCACTTGCCGGCAGCTATGCCAGCGCGCTCAGGCTGCGCATCCGCGACCAGCCGGCGCCGCCGCTCTATTCGGTCAGCCGCGGCACCAAGGTGCGTGTCTTCGCCGCTTTGCCGGTGGCCGTCGACGGCAAGGTCGCCGGCGTCGTCTATGTGTCGCGGACGCCCAACAACATCATCAAGCATCTCTATGGCGAACGCGGCAAGGTGACGTTGGCGGCGATTGCCATTCTCGGCGGCACGCTGCTCATCGGCCTCATCTTCCTGCGCACCGTCAGCCGGCCGATCTATGCGCTGATCGACCGCACCGAGCGCATCGCCGCCGGCGACCGCGCGGCGATCAGGCCGCTCGACCATCACGGCACGCGAGAGATGGCGGAGCTTTCCGCCGCCTTCCTCGACATGGCCGAAAAACTGCAGGCGCGTTCCGACAGCATCCAGACGTTCGCCACCCATGTCTCGCACGAACTCAAATCGCCGCTGACAGCGATCCAGGGCGCAGCCGAATTGCTGCGCGATTCCGGTGGCGCGATGGACGATACGGAGCGGCGGCGTTTCTCCAACAATATCGTCACCGATGCGGGACGGCTCAATCTGCTGGTTCGCCGCCTGCTTGACATGGCGCGCGCCGAAAACCTGGCGCCGAGCGGCGAAAGCACATCGATCGGTGCGGCGCTGGCGCTGCTTCCCGTAGACAACAGGCTGGCGGTTAGCATCGGGGCCGGCGGCGACATCAGATTGCACATATCGGCCGAGAACGCGGCTATCGTGCTGGCCAATCTCATCGACAATTCGGCCAGGCACGGCGCGACACAGGTTTCTGTCTCCGCTACGAGCGCCGACGGCAAGGCGAGCCTCCTGGTCAGTGACGACGGCGCCGGTATTTCGCCGAGCAACCGGGCGCGCATTTTCGAGCCGTTTTTCACCACGCGGCGCGAACAGGGCGGCACCGGCATGGGGCTCGGCATCGTGCTGGCCCTCCTGAAAGCGCATGATGGTATGATCGCGCTGGTTGACAGCGAACGCGGCACGCGCTTCGAGATCATTCTGCCGGTGGCGTGAAGGACACCATCGGCCGGATCGGAGAGAACATGCGCTACGACATCGTCATCATCGGCGGAGCCATCGTCGGCTCCTCGGTCGCCTATTACCTGCGTGAGCAAGGGTTTTCCGGCACGATCGCGCTGGTCGAGCGTGATCCGCAATTCGCGCATGCGGCAACGACGCTGTCCATGGCCTCGATCCGCCAGCAATTCTCGATCCCGGAAAACATCCGCCTGTCGCAGTTCACGCTGAAACTGTTTCGGCGGCTGAAGGAAGAGTTCGGGGACGACGCCGATATCGGCTTTCGCGAGGGCGGCTACCTCATCCTTGCCGGCGAGGACGGCTTGCCGATCCTCAAGAGCAATCACGAGGCGCAGATCGCGGAGGGCGCCGACATCGTGCTGGAGGATGCCGCCCAGCTTACGCGCCGGTTCCCGTGGCTGTCGACCGAGGGCATTTCAGCCGGCGCCTATGGCCGCACCGGCGAAGGCTGGTTCGACGCGCATGCGATGCTGACGCTGTTCCGCAAGGCGCTGCGGCAGAAGAAAGTCGATTTCATCGCCGCCGATGTCACCGGCATCGCGCGCGATGGCAACCGCGTCACCGGAGTGAGCCTCGGCAATGGCGAGACGCTGGAGGCTGGCATCGTCGTCAACGCCGCCGGCCCGAACGCCGGCAAGGTGGCTGCCATGGCCGGGCTTGAGCTGCCGGTCGAGCCGCGCAAGCGCAATGTCTTCGTCTTCGAGGCGCGCGAGAAATATGCCGACATGCCGCTGCTGGTCGATCCCTCCGGCATCTATGTCCGTCCGGAAGGCTCGGTCTACCTCACCGGCGGCGCCGAACCGGAGGAAGGCGACCGCGCACCCGACCCCGGCGACTTCGAGGTAAACTGGCCGCTGTTCGAAGAGGTGATCTGGCC